>NZ_JBVVPT010000029.1:0-94431 GCF_055811715.1 Bradyrhizobium sp. WSM4872
ACCGTAACGGCCAGCGCAAAATAGAGATCAAACCACAGCGCCGAGGCCGACCAGAACGTCGCAAGCCCGACCGGCTTGTCCGGGGCTGGAAAGAGATTGCCGGCAAATACATACCAAAACGCCATCGCCAACGCCGTCCAAAGAATTGACGACGCAAAGAACAACTTTGGTCGAGGGAAGAATGAAACGAACATGCTCGCTGTCCTTTATCGATTTAGAACTTCAGCTCAGAAGATGAACTCGCCGCGGTTTCGCTAACTGTTCCTGACTTCCGGTCACCCGCCAGTCGCGTCGCACGCGCGATGCCTGAAAGGCCCCGGTCTAGCCGGGGCCTTCGATTCACCAGTCCGACTTCAGATCAATATTTGAGCAGAATCGGGCCGCCGAACTTATAGTTGAGCCGCGCAGTCACAAGATCGAAATCCTGGCGGATGCGGTCGCCGCCCAGCGAACCAGCAGCCACGACAAAGTTCACGTCGGCATCCCGCATGAACAAGTGGTCGTACTCGACGCTTACCGACCAGTTCGGCGCGAAACCGACTTCGATCCCGGCGCCCACAGTAGCACCCCAAGGGCTGCTATCAGCGCCCGCGAACTGCGCGCCCGTGACTGCGGAGTTGACTCGATACGTGTTGCTCGCCACTGCGACGCCGCCCTTGGCGTAAAACAGTACGGTGTCGAGCGCATAACCGATCTGCCCAGTCATCGTACCGAACGCACCAATCTTGCTCTGGTCGACATCGCCGAACGCAATGCTGACGTTGGATCCGCTCAGATCAGCCCAGTTCCCCTGACCTTCAACGCCCAGCACGATCTGGCCGATCTGCCATCGATAGCCGATCTGCCCGCCGACGGTAATGCCGGTCGCATCATGACAGCCCTCAGGGGTGCGACCATTGTAGTACCAGCAATTCGAGCTTGAGCCCAAGCCGCCGTTCACACCGACGTAGAGGCCGCTCCAGTCGTAAATTGCAGCCGCGACAGGCGGCGGAGCTTTGGAGTAGAGAGGTTGGACGGGCTGCGCAGCCAGATCTGCACCGGATGCGGACGCAATTGCGCCAAGCGCCACAATGCTCACAGTCGTAAGCAAGAAGTTCTTCATTTCTACTCTCATGTCTTGAGTGCCCCGAGCCTCGTGCGTCTTAACAACGTGCGCGCGAATTGCTGTAGCTGCGTCACAACATTCGTGCCGAAAGAAATGCGTGAACCGGACGCTGCGTTAGGTTCTGCGTCGCAGATCATTCCCAAGTGTCTGCCAGTGATACATGCAATGAGCGTAGATGGCGCAAAAATGAGCGAACTAGCGCCCGCCGATTCAGCGGAGTAGGCGTACGGCAAGCCTGAGGCGGTCTTTGAGATTTGCTATTTTGCGGAATTGATTCGTGGACAGCGCACAAGCTGCCTACATGTCATCTTGGCTCGCCTGACGATCTCAGGGCAGCTATTTCGTTTGTGTTGCAGCCCAGGCAAGCGCGCTTCCAGACAGGGATCAGCAACGAGCCGCCGGCGATCCCGACGGCATGCCCGTTCGATTCCTCCTCAACATCCTTGGGACTCGAGCCGATGGTTGGAGCAACAGATTTTTTGCGCTACTAAAACGAGCCGACGCCGCTCTTCGCGGAGACGTATCAAATTGTAGCGATTTCGCGCACCCCTTCAAGCGTTAGTCAAAGACTTCGGAGGGTCCCCGGGATCTAGAACCAAGCTCATCTCCCTGATTTTGGCATCGATCTTCTCGAGGACGGCGGTCGGAACGACATCCCGCTCCGGGAGATTCCACCAATGATCGTTCGCGGACCAAACCCCCGAAAGCGCGAAATACGAGATCAGAAGCTCCACGTCATTAGCCACGGCACTATCCTCGCGCGTTCAAGCGGTGAAGTAAGGTATGGCAGCCCACAGGCCACCGGTTGCCGTTCTGATATCATGGCACTCGCTGACATAAAGTGGGCGCCCCACGAAACAGTTTTGCCGATTGGAGGCCCGGACCAACTTCGAAAATGGATGCGCGGCCCTTCATTCGATTGGCGGCGCATCCGGCGCAATGTTGTTGTCGGCACGGCACGCGGCATGAAGAGCGCTAGCCGTTGCGCGGTCTCGAGCGTAAGCGGCATTCCTCGACGATATCCATCCTCTTTGAGCGACGGTGAATGACGATCGCTCGATCGTGCTGATCCGCATTCCAGAAAACAACATAAAGATTGTACCTTCTAATGAATCCGACAAACGTGACTTTGATGTTTTCAGACCCAAGGACGAGGCCGCCGGCCGCCTTCGATTGGGCCGGCTCCTGGACCGTCTTGACCATCTCGTCGAAAATGATCGCGCTCGGTTCCGCCCTCTTCCATGATTTCTTATCTACCCTCGTAAAAAGCGGCTCGACAACCGGCCGCGGTCAGCGCCGTATCGCCAGCTGCTTTGGCCATCTTACGCGCCAGGTCCTCGGGAGCCAGCATTTACAGTCCGTGCCTGGTGCGCAGATCGACATCAAGCTGACCGAGAGAGCTGCCGGTCGGAGTGGCAAGAACACCGAGCGTTGGCGCGCAGCCCGGAAACCATCCGCCTCGCTGCCGTCAGCCAGATGGAGCATGGGGCAATGGAGACGCTGCCGTCATTTGAGAAGAGCCGCGAAATGCGATCGCGCAAGTTCGCCACGGCAGCGCCGCGGGGTTTGCCGCAGCCCATTTGCTTTAACTTACGCCGCCATCATGACTTGATTTCGTTGGAGCGCTGCAAGGCAAAAGCGTGAATGAGGCGGCAGGTTTATTTATGCCCTTCCATAGCGAGCCGCAGCGACTTCGGGATGCGCTGCGCCTTTCCAGCCGAGATAAACGCTACCCGTACACGTGCTGTGACCAGGAGATCGTCGCCGCGCCTGCATTCCTGCAGCAAGGCAATCGACGCGCCCCTCACCTCTTGCGGGACTGTGACGACGTCAAGAATGTCATCCAAGACCGCCGGTTTTAGAAAATCGATCGTCATCGAGCGCACAACGAAGGCAACACCGGGCGCATCGTTCTTGGCTTCTTTGAGTAATGCTTGCTGATTCGTTCCGAGCAGGCGCAAGTAGTTCGTTCTGCCGCGTTCCATGAAGCGCAAGAAATTTGCGTGATAAACAATCTGGCCGGAGTCGGTATCCTCGAAATAGACCCGGGTCTGCATATGATGGCGGCCGTCGCGAATTTCGCCATCAAGAGAGGCTCTCACGGTGTGGTCCCCTTGCTGCCCTTTTGGGACCCATTGTCTCGCACAAAGGCGCGTTCCAGAGCAAGCGCCGATGGGCTTTGTTCGCGCAGTCGGAGCTCCGGCGCACCGCCGCGTGGGTGCCGCGCGTGCTCTCTACAGATCAACAACTTAGAAGCTCGCCTCATCTTCGGGGTGATGACGAACTGCCCTTTTGGCCTGCGATTTGCCTGCCGGTGTGGCGCTGGCACGTCAGTGTTGGATACTAGGGAGGTCCGCTTGGATCCGCCAGAACTTAGCGGTATTCACGATGGCTGCTGGACCTCGGGTCGATCAAGAAGCTACTTGTAAGAGGATTGGCGGATGCGGAACAATCGACGATCACACGGACTGTGGGTGCTGACTGCGCCACCAGCGCCACAAACTGCTCCACTTACCGATGAAATTGCAGCGGATATCGTCGTGATTGGCGGTGGATATACCGGGCTGTCGGCGGCCCTTCATCTAGCTGAAGGTGGAGCGCGTGTTGCGCTTTTGGAGGCGTCTGAAATAGGATTCGGCGGGTCCGGACGGAACGTCGGACTCGTGAATGCGGGCATGTGGCTCATGCCTGAGTCGCTTCCGGCCGCGCTCCGCGCGCCTTTTGGAGAACGGTTACTTGAACAGCTCGGCCGCGGACCGCAGACGGTATTCGAGCTCATCGAAAAGCACCACATCGAATGTGAAGTCGAACGTGCCGGCACCTTGCATTGTGCGGTCGGACGTAAGGGCTTGGAGGAGGTTGAGGCCCGTGCCGAACAGTGGCAGAAGCGTGGAGCGCCCGTCCTGGTGCTAAATGCGGAGGCAACACGCAGCAGAGTAGGCGGTGGCGACTACACCGGCGCGCTGCTCGATAAGCGCGCCGGCACCATACAGCCATTGGCTTATGTGCGAGGGTTAGCGCGGGCCGCGCTTGCGATGGGAGCCAGGATATTCACGCATAGTGAGGCCGTCATGGCGCAACAGAATGGTTTCCGCTGGAGAGTCGGCACCGAAAGCGGATCTGTAGAAGCCGACTGGGTGGTCGTCGCGACGGACGCTTATAGCAAAGGACTTTGGTCTGAGGTACGGCAGGAACAGATTCAACTGCCCTATTTCAACTTTGGCACGCCATGTCTGCCCGATGATCTGAGAAAGTCGATCCTGCCTGAGCGGCAGGGTGTGTGGGACACTCGAGAAGTCCTCTCTTCGTTTCGCCTCGATCGTTCCGGGCGACTCGTGTTTGGCAGTGTTGGTGCGCTTGAGGGGATTGGGCGATCTATTCACCGCGCTTGGGCCCAAAGATCGTTGCACAAGCTTTTTCCAGGACTTCGGGGCGTCCAGTTTGAAACCGGCTGGTTTGGCATGATTGGAATGACCTCCGACAACTTGCCCCGGCTTCACAAGCTGGACCGCAACGTCATCGGTTTCAGTGGCTATAACGGCCGCGGAATCGCACCAGGCACTGTGTTTGGCAGTGTTTTGGCTTCGTATGTATTGGGGCAGATCGCGGAGAACGACCTGCCGTTGCCGGTCACCGCCGTTGAAGCCCAGCGCTTTCGTGCAGCGCAGGAGGCGTTTTATACGGCGGGCTCCCAGCTTGTTCACCTGATGGATTCCTGGTTCTGATCACGCCAGCAACCCGGTTGGCTTCACAAGCTGCCCTCGCTCGAAGCATGCCGGTCCTCGTGATGTTGTTATGATGTGTTCAAGGGCGCCGTCATGGAACTTAGGATACCTCGGGTCAGACAATCGGATGGTGACGAGCTTGCGACGGATGACGTTCATGACTCGAGCTGTCGGTTCTCCGCCGAATGCCAGTCCGCACCGTGGAGGCGGATCATCTCCCCGACGGGATCGCTCGATGAAGACGCGCTCAACGCAAAAGCCGGCAGTGACCAAAGCCGCACTTTAAAAGGGTTTCTCGATCGCGAGACACCAGCGCGAAGGCCCACCCCAAACTGGAAGAGCTCATGAGTTGCCGTCACGGCGGTCGAAAGGGAAGCGCCAGCCTGTGAGGCGAGTTCTGCGTCATTTTCGTTTCGCTGAACCCGTCTGGAAACTCCCTTATGATGGACAGGGCAACTTCGCCTCCCTGCTTTATCCCGGCATCGTAGTGCTAGATGCCAGCGCGGCTTTCTGTTTGGGTGTCATAATTAATCCATGCGCCGAGCGCGTGCGGTGCGCGGCGAAATCTCTTCCGAATAATGAGGTTGTCCACAGGAACGCCCTGTGAATAGCCGGCATAAGGTTCC
The DNA here is from genome assembly GCF_055811715.1 of Bradyrhizobium sp. WSM4872. Classification (NCBI taxonomy): domain Bacteria; kingdom Pseudomonadati; phylum Pseudomonadota; class Alphaproteobacteria; order Hyphomicrobiales; family Nitrobacteraceae; genus Bradyrhizobium; species Bradyrhizobium sp. WSM4872. The sequence continues at coordinate 5,457 of NZ_JBVVPT010000029.1, forward strand.
GCTATTTGCGGTTGCACGCCGGGAAACGTGTTCCACTGCTCGTAACGAATCGGGGAGAACCGCCAGCTTGCGACTGGCGGCCCCGATTGCCCGCGCAACCCTGCGGACTGCGGGCCAAACGCTGATGTTAGCAGCAACAGCATTACATTCGGTAAGCCCCGAGAGGTCAAGTCCGGCTTTACTCTAGTGACAGAAGTCGAATGGCTACCTATAAGAACGCCAACTACCTACCGCAATCTAACAGCGACTGTTTCGATCAGGATCAGGGGCCGGGAGTCGCGGCTCCCTTTGCCGCTCTCTACCGATGCACGGGCTGTCATCGCGAAATCGGAATTGCAGCAGGCCACACATTGCCTCCGCAAAGCAATCATGCGCATACGTCAGCACAAGCACCATTCGATGGCGTCTGATCGTATGGGCAGATCACAATCCCAAGTGAGCGACCGACAACAGCGGAAGTCCGGTTCAGCCAGGCTTCTACACTCTTGTTTGGAGATGCCCATTCAGGCGAGAGTACTTGAGAATGAGCTAGAAGTATTTCGCGGCCGGGTCTTCAGCATCTTCCACTTCCGGCATCATTACTTTCGATGCATCGGACAGCGAGCCGCCAATGGAATTCAGCATCATTCTGAGAAGATTCAGAGCTTTCGCAAACGTCTTCGCCTCCGATTTGCCGCGCAACCAGCCCGCTTGCCATTGCCACTAGCGTCCGGTGGCTCCGGGTTGAACCATCGAAGGTCATCAGACAGCGTTCGCCGCGCCTCGCGCTCGTGCGGTTTGCCTAAGCATTTCGGCGGTTCGCCTAACGGACGCAAGCCGTTTGGCTCTTTGCTACCCGAAAATCGTTTTGGATTCTTGCGAGTGCGGCCGGTGGCCCGGGCTTTGCTGACAGGAACGCATGCGCGTGCCATTGAGCTTCATTCCTTTATATAAATTGTGTATGGGGACTCCATTTGCAGCTGTGCGCGTGAACGACCGGTCGGTGTTTGGGTTGGCCGTTCTGTGCCTTTCGAGATGCCCCTACCCATGTGGAGCCACGCGAGCGCGACAAAGATTGCAATCAGGTGCATGCTCCGAACAAACATCTTCTCGGAAGCAACGGCAATATGGGCAACGGCGATGAATGAAGTTACGATGCTCAACGCGGAGTTAGATCGCTGCAAGGCTGAGCTGAGGGACCTTAACGCGAAGATGAGCTCAATTTCCTGCACGCAGCCGGTGGACATGACCGCAGTCGAGGACGCAGCGAGGCGAATTCGCCAAATTGCCGAACGGGTCGAAGTCTTGACGCGCACCATCCTCCACGGTCCACAAGCCGGAACACAATAAGGCTGCCAGGAGCGCTGCCGGGCGGCCAGTTACAACGTTAACCCGGCAGGGACATGCCCAGGTTAGATCATATTTCTAAGCCTTGCGTGTTCTTGCAGCAGCTCAACTTCTTCTGTCTGAGCCCCGGTTGCTTTCGTCAACTGTCGGCCACCTAATCTTGCGAAGCGGTTCGCGATCACCGTAGGTCGCAGGAGCGTGCGCTTTTAGATGACGTAACGTGCGCGACACGCGATGCAGCTTCTGCGCTGCTACGGTCGAAAATGTCTTAAGCGGGCAGATCTTCTGGCGGGAATTGTGCGAGGGCTTTAGCCTCTTCGCCCTGCCCGTGCGTTGGATGTAACCGTTGACATAAGTGCGATGGCAAGGGCCGCGTCCCCAAGCCGGATGATGAGCGGACCTGAGGCGCATTCAGCGAAGCTCGAGTCTGCCAAGGACCGCGAGTGCTCGCCACGAAAGATCGCTTCGCGGTCCTCAAATCGCGTGTTGCTCAGGCAGTCGCCTGCTGAAGCCCGACTTCCCCATGCCAACCGGAGCGTCTTCAGCGCAAAGGCCCCGTCTCCATGGAGCGCCGCCCGCGAACACTTGCGAATGGCGCCTCCATCATATTCAACATTTCGCGTTGTCGTGTTCAGCCGTATCCGGCTGAAGACGTTAATGTCGGAGACCAGACACTGACGCGCGAGTATTCCGTCGCCTGAGCCGAAGAACATGGTTTTGCCCTCTTCAAGCGAGGCTCGCAAATGGCTTTGGTGGCACGTGGATTGCTGGGACACCGAAAAGAGCCCGTACGATCATGACGGCCTCGCAGTCGCCGGCCCAGGAGTCCAAATGAAACTTGCTCGATTGATCGCGGGCGTCAATCGTCTCCATTCTCGCCAGCATTTCAACTCATCTAGTGTGTCGATGCCCATGCCGTAGTAGTTCGGCGCTACTATACGTGGCGAACGACGGTGGCACCCGCACGGAATCTATGCTTAAGGTCAGATCATGAAACCGGTTCTCGTCTTCGATTGGAATGGAACGTTGCTCGATGATGCATACGCACTGCTCGAAACCACCAATGCAATTCTAGATCGCTTTGGTCGTACAACGATCGACATGAAGACGCTTCGGGAACATTGCGACGTTCCGCTGTCTCTTCTTTATCGCAGCCTCGGACTATCGCGAGACGAGCTTGCGACGGTGGATCGCGATGGGAGTGCAATGTTTCACGACGCCTATGAGGCTCTTGCGGGCAGAGCCGATCTACGCGAGGGCGCGCGCAGAGTCTTGGAGTTGGCGCGCCGAGAAGGGGCTTCGTCCATCATCGTGAGCAACCATATAGTCGACCCTCTGCGCTACCAATTGAGAAGACTTGGAATCAATGACTGCATCGACGATGTGCTCGCGTTCGAAAGCCGCGACACGCAATACAAATCGACAAGCAAAGGAGAGCGACTTCGTCTATACATGCAGAAGAACAACTTGAAACCAGCGTCAACTTTCATCATCGGCGATATGCCGATCGAAACGGATATTGCACGGAATCTCGGACTGATAAGTATAGCCATTACCGGGGGATTTGTTTCCGAGGCGCGCCTGCAAGCGGCGCATCCAGACTACACGATTAACAACCTTCATGAGCTGTTGCCAATCTTACGAAGCTACGGTTTTTTCGGAATGCACAAATCATGATCGGCGAAGAATCACCGCACAGGGACTGTAAAACCTTGATCATGTCGTCCATGTTGAACGAGTTTATCTCGGCGATTCGAACTCCGCCTTCGACATCGCACGCGTCGCATGGCTCAACTCAGTCGCGAGTCCAGCATCTGCAATACCGAACCCGTAATCCGGTACCTGCCGCACTCGCGGCATTCCAGGCGCCTGTAGTCGTCACCGGTGCGCTGCTCGAGGCTTGACGATGTCTTGCAGATCGAACAATAACCCATCCCTCACCCACACATTGCGGCTCTTACGACCTCAGCGATCCCAGATAGTGGAGCGTGTTGAGGAAGCGTCACATTGTAGTATCGGAGAGCAACTTCACCCCGATGTGCGTCGAACGCTGAGCCCAGCTATTCCATCGCAAGTCAGTACTGGTCTGGACGAAATCAGCAGTAGGCCGGGGTCATGGTTGGACGCTGACGGGGCCAAAGTTGGGCATCCGGAACTCCGCAATCGTAACAGCACCAGCGCTCGTGCCGCACGGTACGCCAAAGGCACCGGGTTCGGTTTGACGCGCGGGTCGCGCTGCCGGATGGAGATGCGCTTCGCCGCTGCTGGCGGACATAGTCCAATTCGCTCACACACCCCCTACCCAGGGGACCTGTTCGTGTGCGCCACAGGCGAGTCAACGACCTGACTTTCTGAGCCGCTGGGAGAACTCGGCGGCTGCTCCTCAAGATGCATGCGCTCGCGCGTTCGCGGGCTTCGCGGCGACGCTGGAAGCGCTCGCGTCAGCGGTTCGCTCGTTCCGAGGGCTGGGCACCGATGGCACCGGCCCGGCCGTTTCGACTGGGACCTTCTCCGTCGTCTCGCCTTGGCCTCGGCGCGCCTCCATGGTCTCGAGCACAACTCGCCCTCTCACCGTGATTTTCCAACCGCCGTTTTGGCGCTCAACGAGGCCGTCCGAAAAAATGTCCAGCCCGGGAACGCGCGCGGCCAGCCGTTTGGTGCGCTCGGCCCATTCCGGGCCGCTGGTCGCGAGGATTGCCATGTCGCGCTTGAGGTCCGCCATCACGGCAAATCCTTGGGGGTAACTCACCAGGATCTTCAAGACTGTGACCTGGAAGTTCACTCCGCACCTCGCCCGATCAACGCCACATGATCGACGCTCGGGCCAGGGCTTTACGCCCGATCTGCCGCAGCAGCTTCGGCGTTGTTTCGTCGGTCTTTGCGGCTTGGACGATCTTGGAGGCCAAACCAGCGCCGCTCTCCTTGCGCGGAAGCGTCTCGCAGACCTCGTCAAGTACCGCTCGCGATAGAGCGGTCGTGGGGTGTTCAAACATGGACGCCTATCCTAACGTAAGTCTTTCGACCTTGGGATTCCCGCAGTTGAGGTAAACTCTGCCGCGCTGCGCACGAGGGCTCGCGCTCTACTGATATACCTTCTGATCGATGCGGACTCAAATTGGTAGGCTGAGCTGCAGTTCGGCCTACGGTTCGCCCTGGCGTGAAGACAAGAAGGCGGATCGGCTTTGGAGCGGGTATCTCGTTTGAAGGAAGACGAGCGACAAGTTTCGAGCTCGCAGCGGCTCGAAATCGGGACGCGTCCGATCCTGCTCCGCGTGACGATCTCGAGATCGTTGAACCTGCCCCTCAGTTTAACCGTCCGGCCCCGCGAACCTTTGTCCTCCCAGTGCCTCCAAACCTTCTCGATGAGCGGCTGTGCCTTCCTGACAATTGGGGGGACGCCGGGGCGTCGACACCCAGTCAAGGCGATGCCGGTGATCTTGACGACGCGGCGCCGCGTGCAAGCGCCCGCAACTGACTGGAAGCGCACACAGCAAATATCAGTCTCCTCACACCGGGATCGGACTTGAACGCTCCCCGATAGGGCAAGTGGACTTTCTACGTGGCCACCCCGCGCCGCAACAAGGTGACGAATTCATTTGCATACGGTGTCACCGGGTCGGCGGTCGCTGAGCAGTTGGTGCGTCTGGCGTGCGGCATGTGACGCTGATCGAGGCCGACACGCTGACCGAGAGCAACGTCATCCGTGTCTATGGCTCTACCCCTGCCGCGGTCGGCAAACCAAAGACGGAGATGCTAGAAGCCATCTGACAGCGATAGCACCAGATCTCGAATGCCGTTACCGTGACGGCGATGCTTACGCTTGAAAACACCGCGCGCGAGCTGATGCCGTGCGACGTTTTCTTTGGTTGCACTGATGACAACGCCGGCCGCCTGGTTCTGTCGCGGTTCTCGACCTTCATGGCCACCCCTGTGATCGATTGCGGCGTGCTGCTGGGCGGCGATGGGGCCTTGGCAAGCATCAACGGCCACGTAACCACCCTCACGCCGGGGGGGCGCCTGCCTCGTCTGCCGCCACCGGATCGACCTTGCCCGCGGGCAAACCGAGCTGCGAACGCCGGAGGAGCGGATACCACTTGAAAACGAGGGCTCCGCGCCCTCCTGGGAGGCATAGAACCAGCGGTGGTGATCTTCACCACCAGCATCGCTTCAGCCGCCATTAACGAGCTTCTGGAGCGCCTGATCGGGTTTGGGCCGAGCCCGAGGCCGACCCAGGTGCTGTTCCGCTGGCACGAGCGGGAGATCTCGACCAACAACGCCAAGCCGCAACCGGGTCATTACTGCAATCCAGAAAGCCAAAAGATTGGCAAGGGCGATAGTCATCCTTTCCTCGAACAGGCATGGCCCTGGGCATGAAGATTCGTTGGTGGCAGTGGTCGCAGCGACTGCGTATGCCAGCCGAGAGGAGGGACCTTTCGGAGGCAAGTGAGGCCCCGGGCGATTTCGATCCCAACCGCGCGCGATCTCCAGCCTAGATCCCGGTGGAGCGCGACTTCGAGCGGGATCTCAGAAAGTAGATACAGGGCCATTGAATCGACGCCGGTCCGTTCTCGGGCTGCGAGATCATATTCGAAGCAAGGTCGATCTTGAGGCCGCCCCTCCGGCCGCTTGGCCCGAGGTATTCGCTGGGACTTCACAAGGCCGAGCACGCACTCGACGCAGTAAAATGACCGACACGTCGACTGGTGACACCTAAGGCTGACTCCCAAAAACCCTCATGCTTCCGCTGACTAGCGCCGACGACCTAGTACTTTTCAAATCCAACCATTTTCATGCGCCAGCGGTCGACGCCGCCCTTGTCGTCGCGGTGGATAAACGTCTTCCGAATCGAGGTCTCAAGGTTTCTGCGCTCGATTCCAAGCAGGAACGGAATGTCCAGTTGACGCGTTTGCGCGAAGTTCTCAACCACCGCCTCAGTTGAATTGCAGGGCGGCAGTCTTGCGGCAATCCCATGCGTGGCATGCAGATCCTCGATAAAGTAAAAACCTCCAGGCTCAACGATGGGAAAGAGCTTTGCTAGAGCAAGCTGCTGGTGGTAAGCGGCGTGCGAAGCGTCGTCGATGATGATCCTTACGGGCGGGAGTGAGCTCGCAAGGCGTTCCAGGGCTCGCGCATCGCCCATATCAATACGTTCGAAACGGAAGCGGTCCGTCTTAAAGGCACTAAAATCGGAGATGTCGCATCCGACGACATCGGCTTTGGGAAAGAACTCCAGCCACATCCTAATAGATGGAATGTCATAGACCTTGCGAGTCAGCAGTGCATCGGGATCGAGAGAACCGTGCCCGTGCTGCAGTCCAATCTCGACCATCGTGAAGGATTCGTGGCGGAATTCCTCGAACAGAAAAGAGTAGAAGCCGGTGTAGCCATGGGCGTCGCCAACCTCATCACCCTTGTCGGTTCCTAGGGTATTTGCTCGTTTGGTCAAATTCGGGACGCTCATTCCAAGACCACCTATTCTTTAAAGACGCAAGCACACACGCTGGATGGTATCTCAAGTAGCGTGCCAAACGGCAAATACTGATTCGTCTTGCGTATTCCTATTTAGCGCCTGTCGCCAGTTCGACAGAATGTCACGACTCTGACGGTCTCCGTCACAGACGCTCCATCTCACTACGTTTCGACGGCGGAACGGCAACGAGCCACCTTGATCATGTGTCTCCGGTCAGGATGCGCGATCGCACGAAAATCTCTTCACCACTGAAAATGCGCAGGCCGATGGAGGCTCGCGGACCCAGCTACCCGTCGTAGCGACGATCGCACTCGCTTCGCGGTCAGAGCCCATTCTCGATCGCTATTAACAGGCCGAGGAACTTATGGGCGGGACAGATGAGGCAGCGTCAGTTCGCCTTTGCCCGCAATAACTTCGAAATTTAGTTTGTGAGCGGCGGCGGCCAAGACCGGCACCGAAACTGCACTCTCGCCCGCCAGGCGCACGGCGCAGTTAATATCCTTTGCGGAATTCGCAATCGAGATTGCCAGAACATCGGGTTTCTCGCCCAACAAAAAGGCCACGAAGCCTTGAAATATTCCGCTGTTCGTGGAGCCGCGACTAACCAGAGAGCGGAGCGTTACGAGATCGACGTCAAGACCGCACGCAAATTGGCAAACCTCTGCGGCAACCGCCGCTATCCCCATAGTCATGCTGTTGTAAACAAGCTTGAGCTTGTGACCTTGTCCGACCTCCCCGACATGATGCACCGTCTCACAAAATGCGGTAAGAATTCCTTCAGCCGCAGGAAAAAGCTTTTCATTGGATCCAACGATCGCGTTGAGACGGCCCAACTCTGCGTGTTCGGGGCTCCGCGTTACGGGAGCATCTATAAAGCTTAGCCCGCGTTTTTGGGCCTGCTCAGCGAGTGAGACCGTTGAAGCAGGATAAGACGTCGAGCAGTCAAGTATCAAGCCCCCTCGGGGCATATGGACGAACAGCCCATCTTGCCCGAGGCAGACCGCCTCCACCTCGCGGCTGGAAGGCAAGGATAACACAACGGCGCTTACATGCCGCCCCAACTCAGCGATTGAGGGATGCTCACGGGCACCTGCACTAGTCAAGCGATCGGCACCCAGTCGATTCTTATTGGCTTTGATATGCAACTCGATTTGGTGACGCAACAGGCTGATGCCCATACCGGTTCCCATGCGTCCAGCTCCGATAAGGCCTATTCTCTGCCTTGCTGTCTTAGGAGCGACGTTGTGTGATGATTCCTCGCCAATCATGATTCATGCATCCGGAAAACACCGTGGTCTCGTAAGATTGGCAACAACTCATGAAGGTTGTTAATCGTGTAGTCTGGATGCGCCGCCCGCAGGCGCGACTCCGAAACAACTCCTCCGGTAATGGATATACTTATAAGTCCGAGATTCCGTGCAATATCCGTTTCAACTGGCATATCGCCGATGATAAAGCTTGACGCCGGCTTCAAGTTGTTCTTCCGCATGTACAGACGAAGCCGCTCTCCTTTGCTCATCGATTTGTATTGGGTGTCGCGGCTTTCAAAGGCGAGCACATCGTCGATGTAGTCATTGATTCCAAGTCTTCTCAATTGGGAGCGCAGAGGGTCGACTGTATGGTTGCTCACGATGATGGACGACACCCCTTCTAGGCGCGCCAACTCCAAGATTCTGCGCGCGCCCTCGCGCAGATCGGCTCAATTCGCAAGAAGCTCGTAGGCGTCGTGGAAGATTGCACTCCCATCGCGATCCACCGTTGCAAGCTCGTCTTGCGACAGGCCGAGCCTGCGATAAAGACGAGATATCGGAACGTCGCAATGTTCGCGAAACGTCTTCATGTTGATGGTTGCTCGACCAAAGCGATTTAGTATGGCATTGGTCGTTTCGAGCAGCGCGTACGCATCGTCGAGCAGCGTTCCATTCCAATCGAAGTTCATCATGATCTGACCTCAAGCAGGGATTGTTCCGAATAGGGAAGGTCGGCCACTAGGTCGCGCAAATTCCTATTCGCGCGCTCCTGCCCCGCAGGAGTTGGCATCTCGAATGTAAACGGTGACAAATCGAAGCCGTCTTGGCTGCCGGGCAACAATGATACTAGAAGTGGGAACGGCAGATAGGTTATCGTGGCCGCGTTGATGGATGCGGCAATATTACTTTCGATGGTTTTGCGAACTTGCGACTCCATCTTGTGAAAGCGAAGGCTTTGCGCGCGCCGTTCGGGCGGCAATCGTTTCCATATCTGCCAGAATGCCAACTCATCTAGTGTATCGATACCCATGCCGTAGTAATTGGGAGCCACTATAGGCGGCGAACCGATCGCCCAATGTACGGCTTTGGCTCCAGCGGCAAGCAGCATTTTCGTAACGGCCTGGCTGGTATCGCCCCGAATGAGGGCTTCGTCGGCAATTATTATGGTTGTTTCAGCAAGGCTAGCTCCCGAAACGCAGTACTTTTGAGCAATGCGAGACTTTCGTTGGTTGGGCGTACCAATCAGAGTTCGCTGAGAAAATTGCGTTGCGACTACCTCCCGACGCTGAGCGGGCATGCCGTATTCGGCGAGAGAGGCAAACAGACCATCAGCGTACGGCCCTCCAGTATGCGGCATCGAGGAAACGACTGTGAGCGCCGAGCCTGTTTCTCCTTGCAGTCGCTTCGCAACAAGGCCGCCAAGGGCGACTCCGATGTTGTAACGGGTTTCGAAATGTGATTGGCCTTCGATCGATGTGTTCGGATTTCCTAAGTAGAGAGATTCGTAGGCGCAGAGTTTGGCTTTGTATCGCCCGCTGCTCACGGAACGATCAACGCAGCACCCCATTTGCCCGTCCAAATATTTGATGTGGCCTGGCAAGATTTGCCGTGTCTTACCCTCTAGACCGGCAAACGCACAATTTTCTGAAGCAAAGAGCAAGAACCCGTCATCTGTTTGCATAGTTTCCAATGGTCGCAAACCACATCGATTCCGGTATGCAACCAGAGTTCCTTCTCCGTCCAGGAAGAGCGCGCTAATAGCGCCGTCCATACGGTCATCAATGTCGCGAAAGACGTTTTCATAATCGGCGGGCAGACCGTGCCGCCAATAGTCTCTTTCACAAATGCGTTCAATCCATTTGAGCAAGAGCTCGGCATCTGTGTTGCCGCCTAACCTATAGCCATGGGCAAGCAATTCCCCCCTGAGTTCACGGGAATTGACCAAAGCTCCATCGAACGAAATTGCCAAATGGTGGGTGGTGCCCGCATTGTGGTGAAGTGGCGGAAGTTCGCCGCCATCGCTGGTTCCGCGGCATCGGCTACGAATCTGGGCGATTGCAACATGGGGCTTAAAATTTGGATCCTGTTGATAGGGCTCAATGCGCGCGGAGCCGCATGATGATTGAAGCGCTCTCGCATATCGAATCCCTTCGCTGTGCATGAACGCTGCAACGCCGACACCCGCCTGCCCACGAAGTGCAAGTTTCGGAATCATGTGCTCCAGGCGATCATAAACCGACGCCCGTGAGTTAGTTGAAGAGCATAGAAACGCAGCGGCGACACCGGACATGCTACTAGTCCTCTTATTCAAAGAACCCATGTCCCGGATCCATCACAGCCGAATGTGTTAACCGCCAGTGCGTGAAGACGTGGTTCCGCTTCTCACTAGGCAAGCGACGTACCAGTCCTTAGAAGACGCGGCTCGCCCCCAAAGCGCCGGAATTCCAGCGATTTGGCTTGCCCAGCTAATCTCGCGTCGTTCGATTCCTGACACGTTGTCCGAAGCGCGACGCGTTAGTGCGAAAAGAGCCAAGCTCTGGTCCTATCGTCCCACCGCACGTTGGTGCTCAAACCTGAGTGCAACGCGGTCCCCTCGGATGGCAAGCGGGACTTTGGACGCGCGCGCCGCCATCTTCAATTTCTGACTGGGATGCGAGTGGACGAGCCGCATGGAAGCCGACCCCACGATCTCATCTGCCGATGACCAACGTTCTTCACCGCGCTGACCGGTTGTCCGCGAGCTCGACGATAACGAGCAGGCTTACAAGCGCTCGCAACAGGGCGAGACGTTTGGGGCGTTGAGATCGGCCTAAGTTCGAGCGCTTCACAACCGAAGACAAGGCGCGAACACCAATGCGTTTGCGGGGCCGCAGAAGTCGTCAAACGTATCGATGTCAGCGAAGGACGTGGGGATGTCCCGATCGGTGTTGAACTACGTCGGGCCGACGTTGCCGGGATGAATGTTACGCGGCCCTCGAGACGTGGGCAACGGGCTTGATCGTCATGCGATCGTGGTGAGCTTGAAGGGCTGCACGCAGAACCGACAATTGCTTATGCGCCTTCAATCGTCGAAAGCCCTTGTTGGCCTCGATCATGCCGGCCGCGACCCATCGCAAGGCCATACCGGCATCCCGCCAGCGTTTGACGTTGCGCGTGACGCGGCGAATGGTGCCCATCATGTTCTCGGCGATGTTGGTACAGGCGAGCGATCGACGAAGCTCCTTCGGCAGCTTCAACCGGACGACAGTCAGGATTTCGTCGAGGCCTTCGAGGATGCTGGCCGCGACGCCGGGCCATTGCTGGTCGAGGCGACGCGCGAGATTGCGGATCAATTTTTCAGCCTTGTCGGCGTCATCGAGCTCCCACGCCTGGCGCAGCACCCGACGGGTGGGCGCATGATGCTCTTTCGGCAGGCGTTCCATGATGTTGCGCGCCTTGTGGATCTGGCAGCGCTGGATCGCAGCGGCCGAACCGAAGGTGCGGCGGATCGCCTTCGACAACGCTTTCGCGCCGTCGGCGATGAACAGTCTTGGCATCGTGGGGTCGAGCCCGCGCGAGACCAGGTTGTCCAGCAGGGCCTGAACCGTTGCGGCATTCTCGGTCGCCCCTTCCACCAGCGCCAGCGGATGCTTGTTGCCTTCGCCGTCAACTCCGATCGCGGCGACCAGCACGAGATCGTCGCCGAGATGCAGCCCGTCGATTTGGACCACCAGAAGGTCGAGCGCGGACAGATCGGCAGCCATGAAGTCAGCCAGCCGCGCCGCCGACAGCGCTACGAACCTCCGCGAGGCCGCCGACTTCGAAACCCCCGATCCGGGCGGTGCCGGCACGTCACCTTCGGGCAGCCGGACGGCGCGGCCGAACCGGCGCGTCGACACATTGATCAGCATCAGGTTCATCGCCCAGCGACCGAGCCAATCCTCCTGCGCCGCCGTTTCCCAGCTCGGGATCGTGACCTCGCCGCCATCCACGCCCCGGACCCGCGGGCGCTCGACCTCGATCTTGCCGCCGTGGAAGCCGATCCGTCCCCGCGTTCGGCCCCAACGGTGCGCCCGCCGCGCCGCGTCGCGATCGTGGCGCGGCCCGCAGGCCGCCGTGACATCCGCCTCCATCATCGTGCCGAGCGCCTCGATCCCTGCCGCAAGGCAGAACCGATCGAAGCTCGCCCGCACTTCTGCAAACGCTTCGTCCACAGCCCCGGTCGCCGGCGAACCAGCCGGTGTGATATCTCTCGTCATGGCGTTGCTCTCCTTTGTGGAATCAGCACCCCGAGCCTACCGGCTCAAGGTGGGCAACGCCGACCTCTTCAGAAATTCAACAGAACCCGGGACATCCCCAAGGACGTTCCAACGTGGTGATTGCAGGTGGTCGCTCGCATCTGGCCGATCTGGCGATCGTTGGGTCGGTGCGACGCCGAATATCGAGCTTGCGCAAACGGCCGGATTAGCGGTCGACGAAGGCATCGTTCCGGAGAGATGCTCGCGGCTTCGGTTCCGCACGTTTTGGCGGTGGCTGGCTGCGCATCGCCTCTATAAAAGGCGCATCAGGCTGACTGGAGGCATGGCGCAACGCGCGGCGGCAAGGAGCAGCTGCGGCAACGAACATGCTGCGCGAGAACCGTCCTTACGAGGACATTCCCTGGTTTTGGGTCAGATCAATACGACCAGACACTGCAAATCCTCGGACTCTGTCCGGGACGAGAAGTGACCGTCGTCAGAGACCTCGGCGCAAGGCGCCAGATCTTGTTTTACCTCGCCGCCGACGGACGCCTCGAGGCCGCATTCGGATTCGGGAGCCGGGCTCTGGAGCGAGAGGAATACGTTTTGCCGAGATTATGATCAGTAGGAAGCTTAGCCCCAGGGCAGAGGCTCTCGCAGACCCCGCGATAAACATGAAAGCTCTACTGGGTTAGCAATTCAACGTTCGAGACGGCCTAGGGCCGCCACGTTGAAGATCGTCGCGTCGGACGAAAAGAGATCCCCCTCGGGCCCCGCAGTATTGTGCAAAGGCGGGAAGGCATGGGCAACTATAGTACTCACAAATTCAGGTCCATGACCCGGAGACGTAATGGTAATGCGCGGAACGTTATGTTGGCTAGATACTCTGAACCACCATTGATCTTCGCATTCGCCTCAACCAACTCACGCCGCCGCAGGCATCGCTGGCGGCACCGCTGCGCCTTCTCGCTGAGGAACTCACAGCACGTTGGCCCTGTTCGCAATGACGATGCGATATCCTAGACGAAATGCGCGCAATTCGGCGCCGATCGCCGAAGACGGCAGGCCGAGCGCGCCGCGATGATGCGGCGCGCCCGAATAGGTCCAACGCCTAGTCTCCGACGTAGACGCCGCCCCGCTTCTTAGCGATCACATACACCGCGATGCTGAGCAGTGCGATGCCCGTGCCATAGACCGGAAACATCCAGGAGAGATTCGAGCGCTGAAGCCAAAGCAGCAGGAACGGCGTTGTACCGCCGAATATCGTCGCTCCGACGGCGTAACCCAGGGCAACTCCGGTAGTCCGGACGTTTCTCGGCATCAAGGTAGTTGCAATGAAATTGTACAGCGCCATGTTGCAGCCGACCAGTGTGCCGCCCACCAGCATGATGACGGAATAGACCACAATACTCTTCTCAGAATAAAACAGCGGCAAGAAGAACGAGGGAATAAGCAGCAACCGCATCATGATGAATGCGCGCGAGGGCCGGATCCTATCCGCGAAGGAGCCGATCGCTGGCGAGAACACCATCCAGATGGCGCCCATAAGCGTCACGATGCCGTACACGTACGTGCTGTTCTCCTTGAACACGCCGTTAGCGATATTGGGCAGGCCGAAATTGTATGTGTAGTTCGCAAGCTGCACGCTGCCGACCACCAGAATTGCCGCGAGCAGCGACAGCCGCGCCTTCCAGAGTGCCTTCCAAACTCCTCCGGTCGTATCTTGTATACGCGAATCCTCGTCCGCATGATGCATGGCGCGGGCAATCAAGGTTTCGGGAAGGGTTTGACGAAGATAGATGATCAGCAGACCGAGAACGCCACCAACGCCGAACGGAACTCGCCAAGCCCAATCTTTCATGACTTCCGGGCTAACGGCGGCGCTGACGAGGAAGGCGACCAAGCTGGCTCCGATCGAGCCCACCATGATGAAGGTGCCGTTGATCAGGCCGAGGTAGCGCCCCTCCCGTCCGGGCGGTGCCAATTCGATCGCGATCGCATTCGCGACACCTGCTTCGGCGCCGACGGCCAAGCCTTGGACCAAACGGAGAGTGACCAGTATGACCGTGGCGGCGATGCCGAGGTCCTTGTAGCCCGGCAGTAGTGCGATCAGCAGCGAAGAAAGCGCCATCGCCGACACGGCAACCATCATCACTGTCTTATGGCTGATGCGATCCGCGACCGGGCCGAGAATCGCTGCACCGATAGGACGAGCGGCAAAGCCGGCTCCGAAAACTGCGAGCCCGGCGAGCAGAGATACGACCGGATCGGTAGCGGGAAAGAAGTGTGGCGACAGAAACGCCGCCATGAAGCCGTAGAGTTGCCAGTCGTAGAACTCGAGAGCGACGCCGCCGCCAAGCCCAAGGGTCATCGACTTTGTCGCAACGGGCTTTTCCAGTTCAATGGAGTTGTCGTCGAAAGTTTGTACAGAGGCTTGCATCGATGCTGCTTCCGATTGTCAGAATGAATTGATGAGGCTCATCGAAGAGCCGGATGCGGAATGAGCGGTCATCGAACGTCGGCGACGTTCGCTCCGACAGGCCGGGAGCGCATTCGCGCGTCGTCCCGCCGCTCTTGGCAAATCCTTTTGAAGTTTCCAGGACGAGCGCCGTCGAGGCGATTCTTCCGAACTTGGTAAAAAGTAGGCGCGTGCAGGCCCCTCGCCAGAGTCATTGTTCCTCTCCTTCTGCTCACGCGCTTTGCGCGTCGTGATGGTCTTTTTTGTTGGCGGCACATTGCTGCGGTCTGCTGCAAGTTCGCAGTAGGGAAAGCGGAAACGAACGTCGCTCTCGCGATCCTGCGAAGGCCGGGCGATCTGATGCCCTACCCTTTCGCTTCAAGAGCAGACCACGCATATAGCCCAATGTCAATATTGAAGCGTATCAATTTCGTATTGCCACACTACAATTTGGGCATCGAAGTTCGTCTACTCCTCGGCGATAATCATCAATTCCTTAGTCGATTGATTAATCTGGCAAAAATTGAGCGCACAGCTCATCCTTTCTAGAAATTGATATATCTCATTCGGTCCGCTGCTCCGGGGTACATGCTTTCGTTCGCCTCTTCCGGAGAATTCACTCGCTCCAGGCGCGAGCGGAGACCTCACGGCGCCGATCGGGCCGCATCGCGCAACGCGAGAGATTCTGATTTCGAAGATCCGTCTCCATCGAGAATCGGAGAGGACGACGTGATCGCGTTCGCCGACATCCCACTGGACTCTCATCAATCTCGACGAAGCGTTGCCCAGGCCACAACGGACTGGGCGGTCGCGTCGTCCAGGGCGCGTTGCTGGTTAGCCTGATGGCGGGCGTCGGAACGGCGATGCGGTCGTCCCGTTCTGTCTTACGGATACGATCGGCTGCGATTCCTGCGTGGGGTGCATCTCGGCGAAACCGTCACCGCGACCTACACGTTCACGAAAGCGATCAACGAGAAATCAAACTGCGCGGCGGAGGTAGGCATCATCAATGGTGCGCGATATCTTGTGGCCGAATGACTTGTCGCTGACTTCCCGGGATAAAGTGGGGCCCTGCGTCTCGGACCTAGAGCGTTCGGTTTGAAGCGCTCAGCGTCCCCGATAGTTCGGGGACCGCTTCTCGAAGAACGCATCCATCCCTTCCTGCTGGTCCGCGGTCGTGAAGGCGACCCGGATGGCTTGGCGCTCGAACTCCACGCCAGCGTCAAGAGGCGTCTGGTAGGCAGCGAGCACTGCCGATTTCGCGAGCTCGACCGAACGTGGCGGCTTCTGCGCGATGATGCTGGCGATCTCGAGGGCGCTCGCCGTCGCCGTCCCGGTCGGGACAATGTCCGCAACGAGTCCGGCCTGCAGCGCGGTCCGGGCGGAGATAGGCTGGCCGCTGAGGACCATCAACATCGCCAAAGATTTTCCCGCCACACGCGTCAGGCGCTGCGTACCCCCATCACCGGGAATGACACCGATGTTGATCTCCGGTTGCCCGAACTGAGCGCTCTCGCCCGCCACGACGACGTCAGCGAGCATGGCGAGTTCGTTCCCACCACCGAAACAAATGCCTTCGACCGCCGCGACCATCGGCTTCACGCAGTTCGTGATGTCCCGCCAATCGCTCCGCCTGTCCGGATTGTTGATGGCTTCGAATCCACGCTGCTGCATCTCCTTGATGTCTGCGCCGGCGCAGAAGAACGCGTCGCCGCCCGTAAGAACGATGCAACGGATATCCTTGTCGGCGACGGCGGCTCGGCAAGCGCCAGCGATCGCCGCGATGAGCTCGTTGCTCAGCGCGTTGCGCTTCGCGTGTCGGTTCATATTCAACAGTCGAACATGCGGAGACGGCGTTGTCGCGATGACGAGGTCCGACGTGGTCATTGGGCGTACTCGGGTTCCAATTGGATTTTCATTGAGTCCGATCGTGTGAAAGGACCGTGCCAGATCAACCGAAAGCTTTCTTGCCGCGCGCCTCGGCGATGGCCTCGACACTGAATCCGAACGAGCACAGAACTTCGTCGGTGGCCGCGCCGATTGGCGCCGGATGAATGCGCACCCCGGGCGGAGTTCGCGACAGACGCACTGGAAGGCCGACGAGAGGCACGGTCCCGCGGCCCGGCACTTCCACGTCCCACATGATGCCGTTGTGTGCAGTCTGCTCCTGAGCGACGGCGTCGGCAATTTCATTGACTGGCATGCAGAGCAGATCGACTTCGGACAGCTTTCGCACCACTTTTTCCGTCGTGAGCGCCGCAATCGTCTTTTCACAGTGTGCCTTGACGACGGAAAGGTGCTCAACCTGCCCACTCAGAGACGAAAGCTCCGGTCGCGTGCTGATGTCCGGCAGTTCCAGCGCCTTGCACATCAGGCCCAGCGGGTTGTCCCGAAACAACATGACCACGGACACCCAACCGTCCGACGTCTTGAAGAAGATCGATTGCTTGATCCAATTGGTCTTCGTGCCGTAGATGCTTTCACTCGCGACCTCGCAAAGCTGCATCGCGAGCGCTACGTCGTACAGGCACGTCGAGACGATCTGCCCGCGGCCCGAAGTCTGCCGCTCGATGAGAGCGGCGAGAACCCCTTGTACAAGAGACATGGCCGCGCCGTAATCGACGATGGGCGAATTGGTCAGGTGAGGCGGCTCGTTGTCTTGCAGCCCACCGCGGGCCATTCCGCTGAACGCCTGAGCCAACATATCCTGGCCTGGTCTATCAGCAAGAGGCCCGCTCTCGCCGAAGCCGAAGCCCGCGGCGTAGACCAGTCGCGGATTGCGGGCGCTCAGTTCGGCGTAGCCGAGGCCTAGGCGTTCCATGACGCCCGGCCGGAAGTTGTGCATGAGGACATCGGCCTTGTCGACCAACTGAAGCAGGATCTCCTTCGCCGCCGGATTTTTGAGATCCAGCGACAGCAGCCGCTTATTGCGCCCCATTGCTGCGTAGTAAGAACTCATACCGCCCAGGCGCGTGGCTTCGAAGTCGAGACCGCGGGTGATGTCGCCTTGCGGCCGCTCCACCTTGATCACGTCCGCCCCGAGGTCGCCCAGAACTTGGCAGGCCAGCGGAACCTGCATCACCATCCCGACTTCCAGCACGACGATGCCATTCAGGGCACCAGTCTTAGTCGTGAGCGATTTGTCGTTGGGTTGAGCGTTCACTGGGCATCCTCTCCTAGAACGGGTTCTTGGCCGACCGAGCTGACATCCGGACGCTACCGCACATCTTCCGGGCGGTCAATTATTACTACAGCCCAATTCTGTATTGATATATCTCAATTTGAGTGAAAACAGAATTACAGCGGAATTTGGTTTTGGCCCGTTGCTAGTCCCCGCAGGGCGCCCCCTCCCACATGGATGGACACGAGATGACGTTGAATTACATCGCCGGAGAATGGACCGCCGCAGCGGATGCTGCTCCCAACGTGAACCCTTCGAACACGAACGACATTCTCGGGGACTATGCGCTTGCGTCACCCATCGACGTCGAGCGAGCGATCAACGCAGCATCCGAAGCGTTCCGGAATTGGTCACGATCGACCATCCAGACCAGGCACGACTGCCTGAATGCGATCGCGACCGAGATCCTCTGTCGCAAGGAGGAACTCGGACGTCTGCTCTCTCGTGAGGAAGGCAAGACACTCCCGGAAGGGATAAGCGAGGTCACGCGCGCCGGACAGATATTCCAGTTCTTCGCCGGTGAATGTCTGCGCCTCGCAGGTGAGAACGCGCCGTCGGTTCGTGCGGGCGTGGACGTCGAAATCACGCGAGAGCCGTTGGGCGTCATCGGGCTTATCACGCCCTGGAATTTCCCGATCGCAATCCCCGCCTGGAAGATCGCTCCAGCACTGGCCTACGGAAACACCATCGTATTTAAGCCGGCGGAATTGGTGCCGGGATCGGCACACAAATTAGCCGAGATCATCGCCCGCTCGGGGATTCCGTCGGGAGCGTTCAACCTCGTGATGGGGCGCGGCTCGATCATAGGCGAAGCCATGCTGAAGAGTTCCAAGATCGCGGCCATCTCGTTTACGGGTTCGGTCTCGACGGGAAAACACATCGCCCGAGCATGCATGGCCTCCGATCCAATGAAGAAAGTTCAACTCGAGATGGGCGGTAAGAATCCCATGGTCGTGCTGAACGACGCTGATATCGACGTTGCCGTCGAATGCGCGGTGAACAGCTCCTTTTTCTCGACCGGTCAGCGTTGCACCGCCTCGTCTCGCCTGATCGTAACGGATGGCATCCACGACGCTTTTGTTGCTGCGATGACGAAACGCATGATATCCCTCGTCGTGGACGACGCATGTAAGACCGGGACGCATATCGGTCCCGTCGTCGATCAACGCCAGCTCGACCAGGATCTACGCTACATCCGCCTCGGCCAGGATGAAGGCGCGAGGCTCGTCACCGGAGGCGAGCTGTTGAAACGAGATGCGCCCGGCTTCTACTTGTCTCCCGCGCTCTTCAGGGACGTTGACAACGGAATGCGCGTCGCTCGCGAGGAGATCTTCGGGCCGGTGGCGACGGTGATCCGCGCTAGAAGCTACGAAGAAGCTCTCGAAATTGCGAACGATACACCGTTCGGGCTGTCTTCCGGCATCTGTACGACGAGCTTGAAATACGCGAGCCACTTTAAGCGCAACGCTGAGGCCGGGATGATCATGGTGAACCTGCCGACGGCGGGCGTTGACTATCACGTACCGTTCGGCGGTAGAAAGGGCTCGTCCTATGGACCGCGCGAGCAGGGCCGCTATGCCGCCGAGTTCTACACGACGGTGAAGACGTCCTATTCCTTCGACGGGACCGTCTGAAGCATAGCGATCGCCGACATCGGCAATCGGACCGGAATGCGCCCGCCGCATTCCGGTCTCAGATGATGGACATGTCCGCTGCGTGGCCGATCTCAAGCGCACCGGCCAACTGCCGCAAGGCCCATTCGAGGTCTTCGAGCCGCTCGGGAACGCCGATCGAGATCCGCAAGCCGGAGATCAGCGTCGGATCAACAAGGAGAGCGGACGTGGGCGTGGTGATCACGCCACGCTGCAGCGCGCGTGCGGCAACCTGTTCGACGGATTGGCTCGGAAGATCGAGCCAGACATGAAAGCTTGTCGGATGACCTGCCCGGACGTACGGACGCAGAATCTGCGAAGCGAGCTTAACCCGATTTTTCGCCTCTTGGATCAGAGACTGGCGAACCCTCGCAGCCGTGCCGTTTTCGATCCACTCAGAAGCGATCATGGATGAGATCGGGGAAGCCATCCAACAAGTTGCCCGCATGGCCTGATGAATGCGGGGAATGTATTGCTCCGGCACCACCAGCATGCCCAGCCGGAGGCCGGGCGCCAGGCATTTGGAAAGCGTGTTGACGTAGAACGTCCGCTCCGGCGCCAAGGATGCCAAAGGAACGCTGGCCTCGTCAAGGAAGCCATAGGCATCGTCTTCGATGATCAGGATATCGTGCTTGCGCGCGATCCGAACGATTTCCTGCCGACGCGCCGCACCCATGATCGCGGCGGTCGAACTCTGCACGGTCGGCATCGTGAACAGCACGCGCGCGACGCCGGACGCCGCCGCCTTCTCGAACGCGTCCGGAACGAGGCCTTCCTCGTCCATAGCAAGCCCGACCAGATCGAGCCTGGCGAAATGAGCGTAGGATTTCATGCCGTGATAGGTGGTCGCCTCGACGAATACCTTGTCTCCGGGCTGGCAAATCGCGCTCAGAGTTTGAGAGATACCGTGCAGCGCGCCATTGGTGATGACAAGATTGTCGGGTGATGTGTCGAAGCCGGTCTCGCGCAACAACCTGGCAAATTGATTGCGGTGGTCGAGTACGCCCGATTGCGAAAGGTAGCCGACGTAATTTGAGATGTCGCTGGGAAAGGTCCAGGTGCTCTCGGCAAGGACCTTCGGCAAGATGGAAGGACCCGGTATGTTCAGGCTGAGGTCGACGACCCGCCCGCGCGCCTGAGAGTTCTGTCGTTGTTCTGCGACGAAAGTCCCTCGCCCCACGTGACCGACGAGCAAGCTCCTGCGCTGCCCCTCCGCGTAGGCCTTGATCACGGTACCCACACTGAGACCAACACGCTCGGCCAAGTGGCGTTGTGTCGGAAGCTTCGTCCCGCTAGCAAGCGTCCCTGACGAAATGTCCTTCTCGATCGCCTCAAGCAAACGGAGAAAGGCGGGGGCGTTGCCGGGTTGTATTTCGGGGTACCATTTTTTCATTGTAGTCGCTTATCTTACAGTACCTCGACTTCCGAAGCCCAGCTCGCGATCGCGAATTTGGGCGAGAAGTTGCTGATTTTCAACAGATTTGAGGAACGCGGCCTGGCCATTCCCGAAGTGAAGTGGCCGGCCGGCGTCGCGAACGCCCCACGTCCCCCGCTACAAGACCTTAACAGAAATGAGCTCCGTCCTTTCGTCGGCGATCATGGGATTACGCAGCGGCCGACCGAAGGCCTCGGCTTCCACCTCGAAGACGTCGCCGCTCTGCGGCATCACTCCTGAAGCGAAGCTCAAGACGCTCGCACCGAAGAAGTGCACGTGCACATCGCCGGGCCGACGGAAATGACGATACTTGAAATGATGGTGCTCGAGGTTGCCTATCGCATGGGACATGTTGTCCTCGCCTGAGATGAACTTGCCGGACCAGACCGTCGAGCCCGACCGCGTCACGCGGACGCTGCCGTTAACCTCATTGGGCAGTGGACCGAGAAGGACCTCTGGGCCGTAGGAGCACTGCCGCAACTTCGAATGGGCGAGATAAAGGTAGTTGCGCTGTTCCATCACGTGATCGGAATATTCGTTGCCAAGACTGAAGCCCACGCGCAGCACTTCTCCCCGATCGCCGATGACGTAGAGGCCCACGACCTCCGCTTCGTCTCCGCCATCTTCAGCCCATGACGGCAACCCCAACGCATGTTCAGGAGGCACTGCCCATGAACCGTCTCCCTTGTACGCCCACTCGGGCTGCACCCCGATGGTGCCAGGGCTCGGCTTGCCGCCGTCGAGGCCGAGTTTGAACATCCGCATCGTATCGGAGAGATCGGCGGCGGCCAACTTCGCATGCATGGCGTCGCGCGACTCGGCGCTTCCGAGATGGGTCAGACCCGTCACCGAAATGATGCAGTGGGAAGGCTCCACATGATCAAGGGGCGGGAGCAGTCTCTTCTCGGCGATGAGTGTATCGTAGTCGACTTCTCGGTCAAACCCGCGTTCCGAAACAAGTTGTTCCAGAGACGCGCCCCTACGCGCGGCTTCGAGTGCGAGGTCGCGGACGCTCGCCGCATTCCTGACCACGACCGGCTCGGCACCATTCGTTAGGATGGCGCCCACCTGCCGACGTCCCTCCGCAGTATTGAATTGAATCAATCGCATTACCGGGCTCCCTAAAGGTCGGACGGTTGTAGGCGACCGCTAAGGATGTGCAGCGCTTCAAACAGGTAGTAGCTGCCGAAGATCAGTTCGGCGTTATTGATGAAATCCTCGGGTCGGGAATCTTCTCTCTTGTTGAAGCACCCCTCGACCAACATGCCGACGTGCCTTCGGTCGTCGGACCGTACCGGCGTGAGATAGCCCCCCACTAGCGCAGCCGCGGCCTTCTCCGCAGCGTCGCGATATTTCCGACGCAAGCTCTCGGACGGCGCGATCGAGCCCAACTTCAATAAGGCCGACGCCATGAACGCGGTAGCAGCGGTGTCCCGTTCGGTGTTCGGAGCCGCCGGGTCATCGAAATCCCAGTACGAAACGCCGTCGGCGGGCACGTGGTCTATCCACCAATCCGCCCCCTTCGTTGCGGCGGCAAGCAAGCGCTCGTCAATGCCGCCCGAAAGGCAACTGATCGTCGCGCCCAACACGCCCCATGCCTGTGCTCTCGCCCAAACGCTGTTTGCACCGTAACCCTTGTGGGTGTAGCGCTGCAGAAGCTCTCCCGTCTTCGGGTCGAGTTTCGAGGATTGGATGAAGGCGCCATCCTCGCGTTGATGAAGCGCGAGCACCCTGGCTGTGTGACGCGTAGCGATGCCCTTCATCTCCTCGTCACCGGATTCCCGCGCCGCCCAGAAGAGCAACAGGGAAACCACCAGGCTGTCGATGCTGCTGGCCGTCGCGCCGACGTGCGCGCCCTCTTCTGCCTTTGCTCCCAACGGAACCAGACCGAGCGAAGGATCGAAACGTCGCTTGAGGTCGTTCGCCGCAGCGAGACCCATCGCGCGAGCGGACTCGCTCCCCGCAAGCAGCGAACCCAGTCCGGCGCCATAGTAGAAGGTCGCGGCTTTGAAGGCCGTGTCAGCGGTCACCCGCGGCGCGAGGCGCGCACAAACGGTCTCGGCCAGGCGACGATATCGCTCACCACCCCCATGGCGGGAAACCAGCCACAGCATTCCGAGCCAGTAACCACCCGTCCAATCCCCATTTTCGGTCGTCCGCCATATGCCGGTATTCGGATCGGCCCAATGAGGAAATCCCTCGCCTACCTGTCGGGCCGTCCCATCGATGCGCTCGCTGATGAGGTCGATCGCCTCATCCCAGCTTCTAAGCATTTCTCGTCCTCACAGATTGCATTGGCGCGGTTCCCACTGAAGGGGCGCATGGCAATCCTAAATTGCCATGGATTTTGAGATAGTTCAATTGGAATTTGAGATAGCCTATCTGGCGGCTTAGACCCAAAAAGACTTAAGTTGGCTGCACCACTGGGTGGCGGCGCAAGGTCGAGAGCCGTCGTTGAAGGCTCGGCTCCGGTGGACATCCCTGTACCGGCGTTGCCATGCCCTCAAGCACCTCCACGACAGCCGTTTGGGCATCAACCGCTTCATTTATAGAACGGACATAGTTCAACGGCCCATCCTGCGGAGCCCGCGCTTTCTTCGTCATCAGCATTGAGCTGGTTTTTGTCGAGACGAATTCTTTCGGCCGCGCCAGCGTTGCTGCCGATTAGCACGCAGCAGGGTTTCGAACTGACACGTCCGCGCCTTGTCCATGTGATCCGCTGCCCCTTTTGGAACCTGGGCGGCGGACCCCGGTTCTTCTTTCTCGCCGCTTGCTACGATCCTGGCCACCATCCGGACGTTGCACTGCAAGCCCTTCGCCTCATCCGAGGGGCGCATCCAGACGTCGTACTCCTCTGTCGTCGCGAGGATTGCAGGCATGGCCTTCGGGTGAACGCGACCTACCGCAGCATTGGGGCTCCGTTGTGAGGAAGGCTAGATGTCAGCGGTGACCTCCCCTTCGGCGAATGGCCCGGTGTGCTGCTCGATCGGTTGACCCATCACTGCGACATCGTCGAGACCGGAAATGATAGCTGGCGATTCAAAAGTTGCGACGACGATGCGCGTCAAACGGCGCCGCGAGAAGGGTCAAAATTTGCAAGCCGATTACACTCTGACCGGCATGGGTGGCGTCGCACACCATGACATGGACCGGAAGCTAAAAAAGGCCGCCAAACCGTGTTTCGCAGGTCCAGCCGGCTTGCGCCAACCCTTTCAGGTTCTCTCTGGGAAAGCGGCTGTCCAGATCGTTGCGATCGGCATTGACCTTGACGGTCGCGTCGATCGCGGCACCCAGTCGGGAATAGACGTCTTCATCGATCTTGCGCACCAGATTGGGGGTTACCATGGCTAGTCTCTCCTGTGTCGATCAAAGTCAAGCTACGGCATGGATACGCGGCTTCTCGCCGACGTCACTTTGCGGCGAGCCGCCGAGGTAAAGCGTCTTGATATCGTCGTGGTTGCGCAACGCGTCAGACGGGCCGGACAGCACGCTGCGGCCGTTCTCACGGACGACGCATGATCGAAAAACGAAGCGCGGCCGTCGAATTCTGTTCCGCGACTAGGATTGAGAGATTCTGCTCGCGATTGAGTTGCTTCAGCGCCCGGAAAATGCCTTGGACCACCAGTGGCGCAAGCCCCATCGACAGCTCATCCAGCACCAGGAGGCGCGGCGGTGACATCAGGGCGCGGCCGATTGCGGTCATCTGCTGCTCGCCACCCGAGGTGAGCCCGGAGATCGACCCGCGATGATCCTTCAGCCGCGGGAACAGCTCATTAGACCTGGTCGTCGGCGCCGATTGCCTCTGCACGGCCCGCGAAGGGCCACTAAATGGGCCGTCGCAGGGCAGCCTAGCCGGTTGCCCCTGGGACCGCCGCCCGGCGCCGCATAAAGGGGCTGGATATTCGCGCCGAAAGCCTGCATTTTCGTCCGCACAGGGCCTCGCGCCCCTCTGAAAACGAACGAATCAGGCGTAGATTCCGGCGAATCTTAATGATTCTCGGGCTTAGTCGAGCCTGGGAATGCAAGGTCAGGCTGCGGCGGGCAATCAGGCGTTGTAGCAACGTCGGCGACGTGCTAGGGCGTCGTGCCTGATCATCCGTGTTCCGCCGTGTCCGGCCGCGCCTAGGGATTTTGAGTCATGGCCGAAGACAAGAGCACAAAACGGGAAGCTGGATCGTCCAGACCAGCTCCTCAGGGGTCTGGGCACACGATCAAGATGCCGACCCTCACGCAGGACCAGAAACAATATCTGAACAGGATCCAAAGCTCGGAAGACAATCCCGACCTCAACATCCCGCTCGGCGGTCCCCGCACACGTTCCTGGTAGCGCATGAGTCGATGGCGCGGCTTGCCGACGCCGTCGGCTGAATTATCCTGCGCTCCGCCATTCTCTTTCTTTCAGGCTCTCGTCGAGCCGTATTTGCGGGCCGGCCAATCCAACCGCTACCCCTTCCATCGAATTTGCACGCTGGCCCGGCGCCAGCAGGCCAACCACCTTGTGGTGGAGAGCGCCCTCTCAAGACCCGACGTTGCGCACGAGATTTCCACGCTCGATCACGCCTGCGGCGGCGGAGGGTCTGCCGAAGCGGTGGCCTTCGCGTTCCTGAAGCTTCCGAGAGGCACGAAGCGTCTGACGAAGACGTGCGATGCGACCCTCCTCTGCCAAGCCATACTGATCAACTACAAGCCACCCGGGCAGGACAACTTCACTCACAGCTACGTTTTCGAAGCCATTCTCTCCCCACCCAAGACGGTCTCGGTCGCGCGCGGCTACGGCTTTCCGAGCACCATCGTACGTCCCGAGGGCGATTTCGTTTGCAAGGTCCTGTCCCGGGCATTCTTGATCCGCGCTGTCGTATACTGCCAACAGAACGAGACCGTTCACGTCTGCGCGCATTCCTGTCTGAGGATGGCGCTAAGATCGCCGCGGCAGGATCCGCTGCAAGTCAGTGCCCGGACCATCAACGAGATCCTCAAGGTGCAGGGGCCGCTGGGCTCGCTCGACACGGGTCAGATAGCGGACGTCATCAACGCTTCAGGCATGACCGCCGCCCTTCTCACGAACATGAAGCCGGACGCCTATCTCTCGGAGCTCGCCGCGCTCATTGATTCGGGCCATATGGCCCTTCTTGGCTTCACCACCCGCGGCGAAGCAGGACACGTCGTGACGGTGTTCGGGCATTCGCGGAATCCCGACCAATGGCATCCGCAAGCTGTGCGCGCCTATTCGGGGCCCAAATCGGCAAAGTATCTTCCGAGCAGTTCCTGGATCGACCATTTTCTGATCCACGACGATAATTTGGGACCCTATCTTTCCCTCGGGGCCCGATCGTTCTTGCGCAGCGCCAATATGCAGATCAACTGCGTCATCGGCGTACTCCCCCAGCCCGCTATCAGCTCGGTTCATGCCGAGACGATCGCAGCGACCATTCTTCGACACCTGTTGCGGCAACGCGTCGTTCGGGACGTTTCCGACAATTACTGGCTGAATTACCTAGCCGAGAGGAAGGACGTCGTGATCCTCAGGTCGGTTCTCATGGACAGGTCGCGCTACCTCGAGCATCTGAAGGGCGCGAGAGCTCACGACCAATCGCGTCTCGACCGCGATACGCTCGCCAAGCTGGACCCGGTCGAAGATCGTTTCTGGATGGTCGAATTCAGCCTTCCCCCTCTCTATACGGGCAATCTGTCGAAGCTTGGAGAGGTCATCGTGAGCATCCAGGACGGACTGAACGATGTCGAGCGCATCCGCGCGATTCGTCTTCCCGGCAGCCTGCTCACGCGCGTGGATCCGCAAACCCTGAGTTTGAACCCCTCGTCGCTCGGTTCTCACTCCGCGGTCTTCCACGTCGGCTAGTGGCATCCTAGGCTTTATCCTAGTTGCGCCCCAACCGCGGCGGTCCGAATTGTTCGCGTGCCGACGGGCTTGAGGATACGAGGGAATCGCATGGCGAAGAAAACGACGAAGGCGCAGGGCAAGCGTGCCGCCCGCAAGACCGCTTCCAAGGCGAAGAAGGCCCGTGGGACAGCAAAGAGGACGCCGCGTGAGCAAGCCATGCCTCAGGAGCCAGGGCGCTTCGCCTTCGCTCTTACGGAAGGCTCGAACATCCTGCCGACGACCACGCTGATCCCGGCGTCGACCGTACCCGCGAGCGCCCTCGGCTCCCTGCTACCCACATCGGATCAGTCGTCGGATCGTGTGAAGACTCAGCTTTCGGGGACGACGGAACATCGGTTCGACGAACTCAAAGCGCTCAAGCTCGACGTCTCGTCCCGAATGGATCCACGCCTGCAGCTCGCCTTGGCAAACTTCCAGACCGGCAAGGTCGGTCCTACGCTCGCCTCCACCGCAGGCGACGAGATCGCAGTCGTAGCCAGGGTCAAATCGGCGGAGACCTGGGAGTCGATGCCGGACGTCGATCCTGGCGAAAGGATCGGCAAGACGAGCGCAGGCGAATGGATCGTGACGGGCCGCATCCCGGTCAAGCGCGTGGAAGCGGTGCGAGCACAAGAAAATGTTTCAAGCCTGAAGGCATCTCAGATCGTGAACCGCGCGCTGGCGGCAACAGTCGCCTCAATGGAGGTCGCACCGGCCAAGCTTCCCAAGAACACAGCGCCCGATGGTGGCAGCCGCACGGTGGTGGGCATCGTCGATTTCGGATGTGATTTCGCACATCGCAATTTCCGTCAGAAGAACGGAAAGACGCGGCTGCTCGCACTGTGGAATCAAAGCGGTAAGAAGCGCGGGACCGATACCGCCGCTTACGGCGCGGTCTACTCGCGCGCGGAAATAGATGAGGCCCTCAAACAGAGCAACTCCCACGCCTTTCTGGGATACGGTCCGAGTGACGAACCCGGCGGCACGCATGGCACCCACGTCATGGACATCGCCGCCGGCAACGGAAACGGGTCCGGCGTACCGGGAGTAGCTCCGAAATCCGACATCGTCTTCGTGGAGGCCGCCGCGACCGACGTCGCGTGGCAGGGCTACGCAACGGTCAATAGCAGCTTCGGGGATTCGGTGCAGATGCTCGAGGCGGTCAAATTCGTCTTCGACACCGCAGGTGACCGCCCCTGCGTCTGCAACCTCAGCTTGGGCACGAATGGCGGTCCCCACGACGGGAGTACGCTGGTCGAGCAGGGCCTCGACACCTTGCTGCGCGACAAACCGAACCGCGCAATCGTCATTGCTGCAGGAAATGCACAAACCGATGGCATTCACACCAGCGCGACGGTGGCGCCAGGTGCCGTTCACAGAATCGAATGG
Organism: Bradyrhizobium sp. WSM4872; assembly: GCF_055811715.1. Taxonomy (NCBI): domain Bacteria; kingdom Pseudomonadati; phylum Pseudomonadota; class Alphaproteobacteria; order Hyphomicrobiales; family Nitrobacteraceae; genus Bradyrhizobium; species Bradyrhizobium sp. WSM4872. Next base: position 33,713 of record NZ_JBVVPT010000029.1, read on the forward strand.
CGCCAGCAGAATTCGGGCGGCGGCGAATTCGAGCTTTGGTATCCCGGCGAACGTCGACTGCAAGTCGCTCTCGTTGCGCCCGACGGCACCAGGTTCGGTCCGGTGCAGCCCGGCGGCAATCTGCCGGTCGGCGACGACAACATCTTCATCTTCATAAGCAGTCGGCTGAACGATCCTAACAACGGCGCCAACATGATAGGCATCTGGGTTGCGGAGGGACTTTCGGACGCCAACTACATCATCGAGATCACCTCAGCTGACGAAAATCCGGTCGACTACCACGCCTGGCTCGAACGCAAGGATCGGAAGCAGGCGAGCTTCACGGTTGCCGTCCCCACTCACACATTAGGGTCGCTGTCGACCGGCTTCGAAACGATTACCGTGGCAAGCTACGATGGACACAAGCCATCCTTTCCAATGTCGTCGTTCTCGAGCTGCGGGCCCACACGGGACGGCCGAAACAAGCCGGAAGTCTCGGCCCCGGGCCAGTTCGTCTGGGCCGCGATGTCCGGCAGCGGCGATGGCGTCACCAAGAAGTCCGGCACCAGCATGGCTGCTCCGGCCGTCACGGGGCTGATCGCTCTGATGTTGTCTGAGGCGAGCCGGAAAGGCACCGATCTAAAGATCTCGGACATCCGCGGAAAGCTCGCCGAAACGGCCTCATTCAACCCTCCGGCAATCCAGCAAGGCGGCTACGACGCCTTCTACGGCGCCGGGCGGGCGAACGGCTCCGCAATCAAAATATGATCAGGAGCAACCATTTGGTCATCCCGCGGTTGAGCAGTAACGATATGCTTGTCCAGGCGTTAACGGTCCTTGAACGGTTCCGCGCTACTTCATATAGTACGTGTGCACGAGGCAACCGCCATGCCCATTGATTTCAAATCGCTCAAGAAGCTCGAGAGCCTCCCGGCCGGCTCTGCTGCCCAAACTCGCAGCAGCACCGACAAGGTGGAGGTCCTCGTCAAGCTGCGAAAGGGCGCCAAGCGTCCCGCCTTCGTTACCCCTCGCACTCAAATTTCGAACCAGATTTTTTCAGCCGAGATAGCCTTCGGGGACGTGGAGCGTCTGCAACGCGATCCCGGCGTCGAGTCGATGTCGATCTCCCAGAAGATGCCCTTCATCGACTAGAGCACTTCGCCAAAGAGACGCTTCGAGCGGCCGCTCTGGCGTTCGGCCTGAGCGGTCCCTGCACCTACCACTTCAAAAACCCAGCAGCGAACCTGCATCCTTCGCTGAGCTCCGAGCGGCAACGTTGTCATCAATGCGCGTCGACCGTATTGACGATGCACCGAAGATTTTGCCAGCCCGCAGCCACCATGAGTTATTCGGAAAGAACGTCGCGCTGCCAGCCGCGATGACCGCCCTCCCAATCCTGGGCATAGCGGGCCTTTCGGGCACCCGACGAGCACGTGCTTGAGCGATGTGCTGACGTCCAAGCAGAGTCGGCGATTGCGCAGGCGCTCTTCAAGGGACCGAGTAGTCCTAGGGGATTGCCGAGCTATCTAGGACCGACCCGAAAGTATATTCAAGGGTCGATCGTCGAATTCGCAGGTGTACCATGATTGTAAATCGCCGGACCTCGCTCCAGCTCGCCGGCGCGGCCATCGTCAGCCTCGCCGCTCGCACTTCCCATGCGCAGGACATCACCAACGACAAAATTCCGACCCGAATTCCTCTCGATGAATTCGTCAAGGACGTGGATCTGATGAAGGCGTTGCGGCGCGGAGTGCGCGCCATGAAGGCGCGAAAACCATCCGATCCCCTCAGCTGGTTTTTCCAGGCTTCGATCCACGGCGTCACGCTCGACCTGATTCAGAACGCAGCGGCGGGCGACGCGAATCTCATCAACGTCGACCAGAAGAAGTTTTGGAATCAATGTCCCCATTTCGGCCAGCCATCGGCCAATTTCCTACCTTGGCATCGGGCCTACACTTACTATTTCGAACGGATCCTTCGAGCCCACACCGGGGAGCCGCGTTTCTCGCTTCCATATTGGGACTACTTCCGCCCCGAGAACTACCGGTTTCCCCGAGAGTTCGGGACCAGAAAGCTGGACCAGCCGCTCGACGGAGACGACTCCAATCCGCTCTATCATCCGCAGCGGAATGTATATTTCACCGATTGGGAGCACTGGTCGGGAAACAATCTTCCGTATTCCCAACTCACGCCCGAAGCGGTCGATTGGGCACCGGCACGCGACTCTGTCCTGTTCTTTGGACAGACCGAGCGCGAGGGATTGGCCGGCGGCATAGCGGACGAGGACTCAAGCACCCGTGGAAGACTCGAAAGCTTTCCCCACGATCCCATCCATCGCTTGGTGGGCGGCCTCATCCCGAGACCGCCGCTGCCAAATCCGGCGGATCCCGCAAATCCGATTCCTCAGGAGCCAATCGCCGGCGGCATGGCCTTTCCGCCGACGGCTGGCTTCGACCCGATCTTCTACGTGCATCACTCCAATCTCGATCGTCTGTGGGCCGAGTGGTCGTGCATGCCGGGAAAGAGCTGGGGCCATTTCCCGCCCCAGGACTGGTTCGACGATAGTCCCTGGCACTTCTACGATGTCACTTTGGAGAACGGTCAGCTCAAGCCTATTGAGGTCGGCAAGAGCCGCAAGGAGTATTTCGATTATCGGTCGCTCGGCGTTTCCTTCAAATCTGAAGACCTCTCGAAAGCACCGCTTCAGCTGCCCGATCCCATCCCCGGCCCCACTCCTGCACTGCTGGCCAGCCTCACTTCCTTCGCCAAGATCGATAGCTTTTCCGCAGTCAATGGCCTTATGCCCGAGCGTCTGTCCGTCGAAGCGGTTTCCGACAAGCTGCGCCCACCCGTCGCCGCCGCTCGGGCCGCGTCGGCCGCTGCTTCGCCGACCAAGCGGATATTGTTGCGTATCAACGGCATCGATCTGAGTGCCGTCACATCCACTGGATTCGACGTGCATCTCGTCGCCGATCAGTCAACAAAGCCGAGGCGCTCCGATCCCAGCTTCCTGGGATCCATCGCATTGTTCCGTCACGATGGCGATAACCCGGCCGCTTCCAGCGCAGCGCATGCCGGTCACGGAGCGGCTTCACCCGCACGGAAGGCTTCCGACACCTTCGACATTACGAACGCGCTGGTCGCATCGGGCCAAACCGACCCTTCGAAGCTTTACCTCGTGATCGTGCCCTACAGCCTCGCTGCGAGCATCGATGGCCAAAGGTTGATCGTCGAAACGAACGCGTTGAAATTCGATGGCATCGAATTTCTTACCAGAGGATAGCTCGGACGCCACGCTTAGGTACCACTTCATTGCTTGAAACAAGGAATGGCAAAGCGAAATCCGTCCCACCAGGATAACGTTCACGACGGAGTTCGCCCTACATGGCCGTAAAGGAGCTTGTGAAACCGCGTTGTCGGATATCGATATGCCTGGAACGTCATCCGTTTGTCGATGCATCCGCAAGCACAGCTGGCGGCACTCGAGCCGAAACACGCACAACTCGCAGGCTCCAACGTTCGCCCGAAATCACCGAGGACACTGGTAGCGGCCGCATCACGTAGGGCGATCCTGCTTGGTCCCAGTTCCGAGTGAGTCTCGGCTTTGTGTCGCGCGCAAATTGCTCAACGAAGTGTTTTGCGGGAAGTCGGTCCCCATCGTCTCGATCAGGCGAACTTTATCTATGTTGCCGCCCAAACGGGCTACCCTCAGGGCTGAGTGCCAGGCAGCGCGACCATTGAGACCCGGTCTGAGGATGGAGACATCTCCGCCTGCCCTGCTCCAGAGGTCCTGCTCGTCTGGACCGTGCGGGTACAATTCCAATCCGACGCGTTCCAATTCCAGCCACCATTCGCCGCGCGTGGGTCCAGGGCGCGACGCAAGAACAATCGGAAAATTGTCCTCCAGACTGTTGGCCTTGAGAACGGGATGCTGCCCGCTTCCATGCATCGCGGTACTCACGTGGTCGAAGAGATCGAGCACTCTAACGGTTCCATCGTCCCGACCGGTGCCTATGGTGCGAAGGCCCTCCAGAACATGATGCATGAAAAGGCTGTTCCGCATCCCTCTGAGGATCAGCGAATATTCGTCTTCGCGCGATGACGCGAAGAGCACCCTTCCGGAGCCGGTCCCCAATCTATCGAAGTCCGTCTGCGAAAATCCTGACTTCATGGCGGCTCGACCGCCGGATTTCATGTCAACGGCGCCGGCAGCATGACATGCGTCGAGAATGACAACCAACCGCCGGGCAGGTATGTCGGCGAGCATGGAGCTCAATTCATCGCGGGCGATGCCCGTGTTCGCTGGACTGTCAGGGTCGAAATCGATGGGACAGAGGTAGGAGCCGGAGCCCTGCCCGCCAACGATGCGTTCGCCATGACCAGAGAAAGCGAAGAGGACTGTTTCGTCCTCGTCCGACCGGGAGAGTTCGGTCAGCGCCTTCTTCAATGCCACGCACGACGCGTCCACGTTGCGCAGGAGCCGCACGCGATCCGGCGGGTAGCCGCAGTGGTTCCGCGAGTTCAACAAAGCCGATATGTCATCGACGTCATTCAGCACCGTAGGAGGAAGTGTCGGCATCTTTGCGTAATCGGCCGCCCCGACGACGAGCGCTCGCCCCTTCGTAAAACCGCCTGTCATCCGTGATCCCCAGCTTCCCGAAAAATTTTGAAAGCGGTGATACTATCGAGTTCGCGGTTTAACGGAAAATCCCGGCGCATTTCGGCCACGAGACGGGCCGGAGGGATGCCGCCGCCTCCCGAGCGGAGGCGTCTCAGGGCTGAATGCCATCGGGCCAACGGATTGCCATCATGCGAGAGTGAATCTATCCGCGCGGACGCCCGGCTCCAGATTTCGTTCTCCTCTGGACCGCGGGGGTAGAGCTGGACGACGATCTTCTCCAGGATACGCCACAGTTCGTCATCGTCCGGATCTGGCATGTCCTTGATGCCCCAGACAGCCAAGTTCAGGTTGTCCCAAATGGGCAGAAGCTGGCGACAGGCCAGTAGAGCAGGCACCATGTCTCCGCGCCGCTTGGCCAACTCAAGTATTCGGTGGGCGGAGGAGCTCCAGAATTTAGAGGAGACCAGGCGGCCAAGGTGGGTTGCTGCGCTCTTCGTGACACCCCCATATTTCATGCGCGAGTCAATCTGCGCGAGCCAATCGTTGAATTCCCTCTCGCCCAGCCTCCGGAAGCGCTGAAACAGCCTCACACCACCCTCGAGCCGGTCTGGAATCGCCCGAGCCAGAAATCCGGAAATCCTCGTCGGCTCTACGATGCTGGACTCAAGCGCCGGTTCGACGACGGCCCTCGAATCGCGTCCGGATTCTTCTCCGGCAAGCCAGGCGTCGGCTGTCGCAGAGAGAAATTTCGGTCGGACTTCATTGGGAATTCGCGACCACACCCGCGATCTTCCGGGCAAGTCAAGCAGATCGGCGAACTTTGATTGAGCCAAAGCGCACCACAGCGGCGCGTAGTGATCCGCCTTATGCGGCAGGTCGACCAGGCTGCCGACTAACGAATGTCCCTCTTCCAGACCGTCCAGCACGTTAGATCTGGAACCCGCTGCCTGTAAGATATCCAGCCATCGAAGGTTCGAAGCGTCGAAGCCGGCCATAAAAGCTGGGCTCGACGCACACACCGCACCGGCTATCGGAATCAAGCGTATATCTTCGTGCGACAGCGCGAGCTTCAAACAATCTGCAGGGTCGGCCATTGAGAGGGCAGCCTCTATTCCATCCGTGGCGTGGACGTCGCGGTCGACTGCCAATTGCGCCTCGAGCGCTGCCTGTGGTGCTCTCGTAAGCGCCATGCATCTTCCATGCAGCGTCCACCAGCCTCGACTTTTGGCAAAATCGAGCGCATGTGACGCCACTGTCGGATTGAGAGGCGAAGGCAGGGTGCGTCGGACGATCGCTTCTGCTGTGGGATTCAAGGGTAGAAGCGAGAGCATCATCTCGGCGATCTGGGGCTCCTTGGTGATCGCTGACCAAAGCGACTCCGCCATGGCGGAATCCAAACGCGAAATACGCTCGCGGAAGCCGCCGAGTATCGCTCCTCGCCACGGAGCGACGGGGCCGTCCGAGACGGAATCCACTGCAACCTGCAGAACCTCGCGGTCGTAACCGACATTGCCGGCTTGCGCGGCGGCCCATTCGAGGACGGCGTCCCAGCACGGCCCCGGATTCGAAAACGCCGAGAGATTGAGATTGCGCAGCCAGCGGATCTGATCCGGGCGCGCCGACGTCAGGCATGCCGCAAGGCGAGCAAGTTGAATTGCTTTGAAATCGCTACCATCCGAGCTGCGCGGCGAGATCAAGGAGATCAATCTGACGAGTCCAAGATTGTCCTCGACAGAACGCATCTCTTTTTCAGCAATCGCCCAAGCTTCCTCCAAGCGGCCGATGGCTCTGAGGTCGGTTGCACTCGTTCCCAGCCGATCTGCGAAATCCCCAAGATCGCGGCCCCCGTCGAGCTCCAGCAGAAATGCTACGGCGCGCCTCGGCGGCCCGGACGGCGCCAGTTTCGGAATCACGGGATAGCCGTACCATCGCGTTTCCAGGAGGTCGGGAGTGGAAACGACATCCTGAGGATCGTTCTCGACGTCCTGAGGACCGAAACTGAGGCGGAATGTGAAGCGTTCCTTCAGTCGGCCAGGCAACTTCCCGAGAATCTGCAGGACGGCATCGTCGAAATCCGCTTGCCCAACATGTATGACCGGCTTCATCGCGGAACTGATCAGTTTTTCCACGATAGACACTGCTGTGGATGAAGCGGACTCCCGATTCGAGGGCCCAGCCACGTCGATCGGCGAGAGTGGCTGGCTTCTGTCCGGCACCTCTTTGAGGGCCGCAGCAAGTCCGCGCCAATCGACAGAGCTAATATCCTCCGAGCGGACGAACGCGGCTTGTGAGAACACCATTCCCGCGCGGGGCGCCGCGATGTCCGGCGCCGTACGCACGAGAACGTAGTGGCCAGCTTCCGCGAAACCACGCAGATATGGGGTCCACAACACGCCGTAGGGCGCCGTGGCCGGAAGATCCGTGCGCCACGTTATCGTTGAAAACAGACCAGCGTGGTCCACGGAGCTTCCGCGAAGGAATGCGTGCCCGCCTCGGTCGTGTCCGTAGAGAGCGCGGTGAACGATCATTGATGAGATAAGATCGATGCCAGCCTGGCGATGGGCAACGAAAGATCGGGTTCGCGGCGGCCGTCGGCCAGAACTACATAGCCGAACTTCTCGGGACCTTCGTCGACATAATCGGCATCAGCACTATCTTCGCGGAGCGAACGCCCGAGCGCAGACAGGCCAAGGACCTCCACGCGTTCTGTCGCCCAGTTGCTGCGCACGAATCCGGACAGCAGCGGAAGCCTCTCATGAAATACTTCCCAAGGCCTGCGACCCAGATTTTCCTCGCCGAGTTCGTCCCAGCACGACAAAAGGACGGTGAGAGCGGGTTTGCGCAGAATTCTCGAGGTCCCCTCTCCTTTCAGATATATCAGCATCTGAAGAAGTTCGACCAGACGTGCCTGGACTGAAGGCCTGACTTCCCTCGTCGCATCGGAAGCGCGCCGAAGCAGGATGTCAGCCAGCGGTTTGCTGAAGATGTCGTCGTCGACGCCAGAGCGCTGTATCCTGACCATGAGGATCCAGCCGTCGGATGCAAGGAGACGATTGCGCCAGGCGACCGGAATTTTGCGGTCATCGATCAGCTTCCTGACCTGCTCTCCACCGTAATCGGGCCACTCCAAGTCGATTTCGTGTCCATTGCGATCCACCACGGGCCACATGTTCTCGACATAGGTATTTGCCGCGGTGTGGCCGGCCGACTTCCCCTCGTTCAACGCTTTCGTGACCGAGTCGAAGGCAGTGATGTTGGTGGCAGCGCCGCGCATCTTGAGCGTGCCAGTCTTCTGGTTCAGCCGAAGCAGAAGTTGTGCTCCATAGTGCGATTTACCCACGGCCGATTCCCCAAGGAGCATCATGCGCAAAGGCGAGCCGACGTCAGCGTCCATGCCCGACCACCAGAAAATAATCTTGCGTATCCAACGTCGGGAGGGCTCGGGAATACGGTTCCCGACGGCTGTCGACGCACCAGCGTAGGAGATTCATAAAAGCGCCTTCGCCACCGAGGGCCCCGCTTTGCACGCTTGTCGAGAATACCGCATATTGCCCCAGATGCTGTTTGGCCGCGTCTTCCACGGTTGCACGGACCCCCGCGGAAACGACCACGTCAGACTTAGCCCAAACCAAAGCTACGCCCCGGCCCCGTCTTTCGTGCCCGAGCCGCTGCAAGATCTGAATCAAGACGCTTCTCGCAACCCCTCTGTCCGGGCCGGACAGCGCCTCGGAATCGGCAACGACAACAAACACGTCCGCATGTTCGGCGACCCAGCGCGCTCCGGCAGCTTCCGGTCCATCGCGGTTCACAGCCCACAATCTGAACCATTCGCCTGGCGCATCCACGAAGAGGAGGTCAGTTGCGGTCCCGGAGCTTGCAGACCGAAACGCCATGTGGAGCAGCCCAGGATGACGACCCGATCCGCTGGAGGTATGTGGAGGGAAACTCGGACCCCCTGCAGATGCCCAACGCAGGGCATGGGCGATATTCTCCCAGCCAGCCAACGTGTAGGAGCCCGAGAATGTGCGACCCGGCAGTTCAGATCCCCGGCCGACCAGAAGATACCAGGCGGCCAGCAACGTCGTTTTGCCCGCGCTCGCTGGCCCCACTATCGCGACAACCTTACCGCTCGAACGAGCAGCGGCAAACGCGCGATCCGCACCGCCGAATGAATTTCCGGTCCAGGGCAGTACGAGAGCTTCGCTCGATGGCAATTGCGCGGGCGCCCCTTCAGCCGAGACAAGCTTGCTCCACCTCGCGCAGTTCTCCGGAGTAGCTTCGCCGAGCTTGCAACTGCTTTCTGGCGCATAGCAATAGGTCTCGGCGCACTTTCCGGTCACGATGCCGCCTTCCCGGCGATCTGGTACGCCTGAAGTTCGCGAAGCACCCAAACGGCGAAATCCGGCAAGCTCAATTTAGCATCCGCATCGATGCCGAGCGCATCGGCGACTTGGGCTGCCTGCGTCTTATCCGCGGCCAAGAATGCGACGAAGGGACGGCGACCCCTGCTCTGACCGGAGTCAGGCCACCAGACCGACGTTTCCTTCCATATGGATGCGGCTTCCGACGCGATCTGCTTGAAAGTCGCTGAGCCCGCTCCCTTTCCCTTGCCGTCCCCGACGACTTCCGCGACGGCCTCGCGAAGGAAAAACTCCACGCTCATCGGCGAAAATGCCGGCGCAAGCGCGAACACGTCGGCTGCCATCTGCACAGCAGCGGCCGTCGGCTTCATGGAACGATAACCCTGTTTCGCCGCGATCGAGTAGAGCGACTGCCTCCACCAGAGCAGGTTCAATCGGCGCTCGAGCGCCTTTCCCGAACGCACCAGGCCCGGCAAATGGTCGCCGACGAAGCTCTGCATCGCACCGAGCAGCGCCTGATCCGTGCTGGCCCGCGCGGTTACCAGCGCCCCGACATCGCGTCCACTGAATCCGCGATTGCGACGACCATGCGCGGGGAAAACCCGAAGGACCAGGCCTGCGCCTGATTGGTCCAGTGGGGATTCGGGGTCGGCAGGGCTTCTCCCTTTTCATTGCTCGGGCCGACCGCAGCTTCGACCTTGGTCAACAGAGCCTTCCGGTCGAGTTTCCCGGGCTTTGTCGGCGCAGGCAGCTTGACTGCCACTTGCGAGTCGACCGCGGTCGACCACTCGTTCGCTGCCGCGGCCGAGATAAGTTCCTCAGAGCGGGCCACCAGCCCGGCTGAAATCTCTCTTTCCTGCCCAAGATCCAGATACGGCAGTACGTTCCGCGCGACCAGGGCAACTGCGGCTGCCACTTTCACGTCGGCTTCCTGCGCCTGCCTGAGCGCATCCAGCAGAACAGCCCGAAAGACCGTCGTAGGCCGATCCGAGAAGGCGCTCAGGTAAGTGGCCCAATTGGCCGCAACCGCCCCGGCAACCTCGTCCAGTACGGGATCATCGCTCGAGGCACGGCTGTCGAACCCGACCATCGCGTAGTGGATCGCTTTTCTGGGTTCCGCGAGCGTCGTGGCAGCCATCTGAGCCGCCGCAGCCTGAAGCCTCTTTAGCCGCTCATCGTCCGCGCCTATTTCGATTAGCCTGTTTTGGAGAAATCGATAAAGAATGTCTTCCTGCAACTGTCACCCCACTGGCTTCAGGCGACCATCGCCGATCGGCGGGCGCGGTTGTTTGGGCTGACACTGATGAGCCGATTCGCGCCCGATCTCAAAGTGGACAGCACATCCGCTCGTAGTCCAACGAGGGTTTTCCCTAGGAAGCGGTGGTTGAAGTCGCCCCTCGGGGAATCTGCGGTGTAAAGCGTGCTTGACCGCAGACATTCCGCCTATAGGATAGGACAATTAGTGGTTGCGCCATAGCCACCGCGCTCTGGGCGCGGCATGATCCTTATAATTAATGATATGACAATATTGTCGCGTAGTTGCGTGATTGAAGGACTGCGGCTGCAACTCCTGCACGGGAAGGCTGGCCGCACCGGTATTTTGCTGATCCACGGCAACTCGTCATGCAAGGAAGTCTTTAAGAACCAGCACCAAGCTCTTGCTCGTACGGATCTGGGCATCGTCGTTCCTGACCTGCCGGGACACGGCGCCTCACAGGATTCCCGAAGGCCGTCAGACACATACAGTTTCCCTGGATACGCCAGGATCTTGAACAAGCTTATGAGGGAGCTTGGCTACCAAAGCTATCACGTGGTGGGATGGTCGCTGGGCGGGCACATCGGAATCGAGATGTGGGCAAACTATTGTGGGGTGCGGTCGCTTCTGATTTCAGGCACCCCACCGATAAGATTGAGCCCGGAAGGCGTATCGGAAGGTTTCCGCTGGACCGGCGTCACGGCGCTCGCCGGACGGAAGCGGTTAGGCCGGGACGAGGCGCGCCGCTACGCCGGTGCGATGATGGGCAGGCGATTGGCGGAAAGCCACCACCTCTCGAGGATGGTGAGGAGAACCGATGGCAATGCGCGGCTTTGGATGGTCAGCAACGGACTCGCCGGAAAGGGTGTGGATCAATCCAAAGCGGTTTCCGAGGTCGACCGCCCAATCGCCGTCGTTCAAGGCAAATCGGACCCGTTTCTGCGCATCGATTACCTGAATCGCCTCCCGTTTCGAAGCATTTGGAGGCAGGGACCGGTGCTGCTGGATGCCGGTCATGCGGCACATTGGGAAGTGCCCGAAACCTTCAATGCAGCGATGACGGACTTTCTGTTGCAGACAAGCTAGTTGCGAACCTTGGCTGGGGGCACCATGGCGACAAATGTCGAGGAATTCATCGAGAGCACGCAGCGGATAAATTCCGTCGCAGCGCTGAAAAAGCTCTTTGTGTCAGCGATCGGCCAAGAGGGCTACGAGAACGTGGTGTTTGCGCGCGCGAACAACCGGCGGCTGGTCTCGATACCGTGGAGCGAATTTCCTGCTGGCTATCTCGACAGCTATAAGGCGGGAGGATGGGACCGCATCGACCCGGTCGTATACCATGTCCACTCGGCGCGTGGCGCCTTCAGATGGTCCGACACGCACCCTCGCGGAGGATTTACGCCCGAGCAGAAGTCGTTTTTCGAACAATGCCGCGAACTCGGCGTGCATTCCGGTATCACGATCCCGATCCGCGGCACCGGCCGCGAAGTCGACCTCATCAGCCTGAGCATGCGCGAAAAGGCGGAAGCGCCTCCCGACAAGACGACCCACATCTACATACTCAGCGTACAATACTGGTTGAAATACCGCGAGATTGCCGATTTGTGCAAGCCGAGCACCGCTCCTCTGACGTCGCAGGAACTTGAATGCCTGCGCTGGTGCAAGGCCGGAAAGACGAATTGGGAAATCGGCGAAATCATTTCGATCTCGGAGAAGACCGTGGAGTTTCACCTAGGAAACGCCATGCGCAAGCTAGGAGCAGGCAATCGGATCACCGCAGTCATCATCGCGATCCAGGAGGGTCTCCTTCCACTCTGAAGTCGGCGGCCAAGACCGATCGGCAAGAGCCTCGCATATCTCCGGCGTACTCGCTAAGAGGGCACTTTGGGTTCGTCGGGTTCGGCGGCTAGCGCCTCCAGCTTCTCGCGGACATCCGACAGCTTGATCACAATCGAGACGAACCCTGCCTCGGCAGCAACTCGGCAAAGATACGAGACCGCGTCCGCCATTTTGCTGGCGGTATCCTTGGCGCCGACGGCCCGTCTCCGGCGTACGCTCATGCGGCTCTCACCACGGGCACGACGTCCCCCGGGTTGGCAAGCACTGTCGCTCCGATGCCGTACTTGGAGCAGTGGAAATTCGGGCGGATCGACTCCGTGGGAACAAAAAACGCGCGCTCCGGCTCGCCCTCGACCTCCGCGACCGGCCCGAGCCAACGTATGCCGCTCCTCACAAAGTGCGAAAGGAGATGCTCACGGGTCACTCCGATCATCCCAGCGCCCCCCGTTGCAGCAAGGACCTCATGGATCGCACAGAGGAGCTCGGGGAAGATCATTCTGCGTACGGGCGGGTCGAGTGATTTATCGACGCATACACGCGTGACCTCCATCACTCCAGCTGAGGACGGAAGGGCCGTCGCGGTCACCAAGTGCGGCCAGTGGGTCTGAAGCATGTAGGGCCGCTTCGTCGGAAGCAGACGCGCTACTCCGCGAACGGCACCCTTCGCATCGCGCCATACCAAGTACATCGCGGCCGGCGTATCGAATTCGTCGAACTCCAATCCATCGAACGAGCGATGGGGCAGCCCGCGCCGCTTTACGAAGACATCGTGACGCAGCCGGGCCTGGGACGCCAGAGCATCTTGAAACCTATAGGCGTTTGCAATCGTGAACGCTTCGATCATCGGCTCCTCCGTCAGCAGAGGCCGCAGATATCAACATCGCTTTCCGGATCGTTGTACTCGGGGAAACCCCGGCTTTGGTAACTTCAGTCCGCGACGCGAACATGACAGCTCTGCGGAAATGACTTACGGCCGGCTCCGCTACCTATCCCGACCTCGTGCATGAGACGACGTAGTGAGCCCCCTAGCTGCATAGTCGAAGACTCGGATGTCAATTCTGCGAGGCGGGGACATAATGGCAGGCAGAAAGACCAGGGCGAAGATTCCGGCACCACCCATCGGCCGGTCGCATACCGGACGCGAGAGATCCAGTAGCCCCGCAATTCTGTCGATCGTCTGGCCCCGAGCCTTTCGGTTCGAACTCGTTATGGCCCAAGAGAGCGCGGCTGATATCGAGTTGCCGTACCGCGTCAGCTTCTTGGGATTCAATGGATGCGGTTCATGATCGCAAGTTTTCGGTAGTGGGCACCGAGCGCGGTGAGCCTGCAGGCCTTCGATTCAACCGCTGCGTAGTACATGTGGACCGTGTCGATCGGGACGACGAGACCGTGCCGATTGCACTGCTGGAGTTCCCGGAACACCTGCTGGTTCTGCTCGTTGGCGGGATAGCTGGCCTTCATCTCCTCGGTAAAATTCGACCTGTTCGGCTCGTATGATGGGTCGAGCGGAAATGTGTAGGCGGGATCAGGAAAATACAGCGGAAGGCGTCTCAGAACGTCTTTCGGCACCTTGGGAGCAACCTCCCGCAGGGTCACGAAAGTCTGCACGTTTGCCTTGTAGATCGGGCGCTGCTCCCACGGCCCCAAGGTTTGGTCGACGTGCGAATATACGGATGCCGGAGTGATCCGCCCGCAGATGTCCGCCGAACTTCCGCTGAGCCCATCGAGAACGATGCCGGTGAAGAGTCCGTGGCCGTTGGCCTCGACGGCGTTCTGGTCGCGCTGGCAGGCGGTGAGAATAGTGACGCCCTCTCCGATGGCGGCAATGGCCTGGTTCGCCAGACCAGGCACCTCGCCTGCATAGCCGGAGTGACAGCTGTCGAGTATAATGACGCTTGCCTTAATGCGGGGCGCGGCCGAATTTGCAATACTCAATACCTCCGCCAGAGAGATGCCCCAGGCTCCCTTCGCTCCGTCCTGGCTGACCAGATAGCCCGCGTTCGTTGCAGGATTGATGATGCCGTGACCCGCGAAGAACAGTAGTGCGACGTCCGCATCACCTCGAAATAGTTCAGCCACCCTGTCATGCACAAGGCCCGAGTTCACTTGCTCCTTGTCGCTGGTGTGCAGCCGAACTGAGAAATTCGGCGACCCGTCACCGTTCTTCTCGAGAATGCCCGCGAGCGCCTGCGCGTCGTTCACGCAGCCGTTCAGAGGCTTCCCCGGATAATCGTCGATGCCGATGACGAGCGCCTTCTTCATCTCAACGACTGCCCCCGATCAAAGCCTTGAGATTGGGCCAAGTCCACTCATAGAGCTTGTCGGTCGTTTTCGCCGCCTTCGGCTTTTTGTTGGTCTTGTTCGAGTAGCCGGCGAGCAAAAAGTAATCCACTTTCTCTTCCTGCGCTATCTCGACTTCGGCGCTTACGCCGGTCGCCTTATCGGTATGCTCGCCGCACATGACAACGACGACATCGACTGCCTTGATGCGTTTGCGCGCCTTCTCCTTCCAGTTACCGGTCAGAGCTTCCTTGATCGACCAATCGGCAAGCTCGAAGGGACTGTCATTCAGCTTGGATTGCCCAACGAGAGCTTCCTTCAGGAACTCGTCGTGGTCGTAGTCGAAACTCACGAATACCTTCGTTTTAGCCATGATTTCCGTTCCTCATTGCCGTCACGCGCTTGGTCGTCGGATTGATATGTACAATCGGTTTCGACCGCTCACGGGCGAAGGCCACGACGTCGGCTGTACCTCCCAATCCCTTCGCAGCCCTGCCGTCCCAGACGGCAAACAGCAGGTCGCTACGTTCAACGATGAACTTGCCTGCTGCGAAGAACCCGTCCTGCGGGTCTTCGCCAGTCCATTTGAGGTTTGTCACCTCGCACCTCTTCAACATAGCCTGGTAGTCGGCGCGTGCATCCGGTGCGAAGAACCTCTCATAGTGATCCATCGGTATCACCGCCAATAGGGGAATGCCGACCTTGAGGGCCGCGCGAGCGAAGATCTGGTCGCTGCCCACCGCCAGCGAAGAGAATGCCCTGGTCACGTCACGCATCCCTCGAAGTTCGCCGAGCAAGGTCTCCTCGACCCATCTCCAATCAATCCCCGGTCTCTCTTGATGGCCTGCGATTCCGACTTGCATGGGCCCATCTACCGCATCGGGTAAAAAGAAGCAAAAACCGTTCGCCGAAGAGCATCAATCCCTGGCCCCGCGCCATGCGGTCCATGGGCTGGTGTAGTCCAAGTTCGCAGCCGGCAGCGGCAGCTCTTGCTCGATATCGGCAAACGCACGAAGGCCATCCAGGAACAGGGGAGTCGGCCTATACGGGTCGTCCCGCAGCTTGCCCAATCTCGCCAACGCTGCTCCGTCCGGCAGATCGGGAAAATAAGTC
The DNA here is from genome assembly GCF_055811715.1 of Bradyrhizobium sp. WSM4872. NCBI lineage: Bacteria > Pseudomonadati > Pseudomonadota > Alphaproteobacteria > Hyphomicrobiales > Nitrobacteraceae > Bradyrhizobium > Bradyrhizobium sp. WSM4872. The sequence continues at coordinate 49,161 of NZ_JBVVPT010000029.1, forward strand.
GTCAGATTACGTACGACCTCGGGGAGCACCTCGGTCCGACCGCGGCGCAAGAGCTCGTAGGCAGCAAGGGCGGAGACTATCGGGTCCACCCACTTCATGTAGAGGACTTCGTCCAGAGTGTGGTCAGGCAGAGCCTTCCAAACGTCGCGACGCCTTCGGAACGCACGTATGGTCTCTGCCAACATCTTCACGTCGGACAATTGATTCCGGCCCGCGATGCGGGACGAAACCAGCGGATGGAGATTTCCAACAAGAGTGCCCAAGGGAAGCAAATATTGTGAAACCAGCGGCGCGCCGTCCTCGTCCAACGTCAAGGTAATCAGCGTCGCGCGGTTCGGCGAGGCAAGAGAGGCGACTGTATATGCTTGCGAACTGTCTATGCGGAACGAAACGAGCTGCGGGCCTGCCTGACGTCGGAGGTAGAATTCGCGGATTCCGGCGAGATCGCCGGGCTGCATTGCGGGATGCCAGGTGGTTGGACCGGCCAAACCGGAAACGCCGATCTGCAGAGCGACCGCCGGATCGTTGAAACCCGCCAGAACGTAGAGAGGCGACGAGCCTACCACTTCCCCGGAGAAGTCGTAGAGCGGAAACGGTGCGATCTTCGAGAAGTCTGCGCCGCCGACGCCAGCGAGAATCCGTCCTCCTCCCAGCAACGCGAGCCAGATACCGAGGTCGGGATCAGAAACCGAACCACCGAGCGATTCGGAGAAATCCACGCCGCCGCCCAAGTTCGGAAGTCGGGCGGCGATCGCGACGTGCGGCGTACTGTTTCTCCAGTCCGTTACGTTTACGGTCTGTCCCGCACCGACCACGACGAGATCCGTCTTCACCACCCGTTGATCCCGGTCACGGATCGTCGCCGCGTATCTTCCCTTTGGTACCGCGCGAAAGGCATCGGTGCGAAAGATCTGCCGTTCACCGGTGGCGAGTTCGTGAAGCTCGATCGATATCTCGCCCGGAACCACGATATCCGACAAAGTCCTGCTGCCTGGATGCAGTTCAGGCGGGATTCCGCCTGTATCAGCCTCGAAGGTGAGCACATCGTCGTCGAACAGCGTCACGTCCCGGTCGTTGTCGCGCACGCGTCCCTCGGCGAGGTCGATCCTGACGCTGTAGCGGTCGGGCTTCAGATCGAGCTGCGTGGACGAGCCGGTAAGCGATGTGCGCCGGCGGCCCGCTCGTCGACCGTTTATTTCGACGAAACCCGCCACCGCGCCGGCAAAACCTTGGAGCCGAATCTCGCATTTGGACGACGGAGCCGGCTTCAATCGCGCGATGATGCCATCGGATTCGCCCCCCTCCCCCTCCACTTTGTTGTGGATCCGCTGCGTCTTGAGCTGCTCTCTGACATACATCCGCAGGGTGTCGTATCTGACCAGCATCGCATCCGGCTCGGCTTCATCCCACGTCTTCGCCGTGCTCCGCCCCTTCAATCCCGCCAGCAGCTCGTTGGAGAACTTCCCATCGACGGCCGCAGTGGCCGCGGGCACCGTGGACTGCAGCAGGAAAGAGGTAGCTTCTCCCGTGGTCTGCGGATTGTTCGGTAATCCGAGTGCGCCGGGAGCGATACGCGTTCCGTCGAGTTGATTGCGGCAGGCGTCGACAAAGTAGTACTGTAAGCCGGGTCCGAGTTCCTGCCTCAGCCAATAAACAGCCTGATCGAGATTGAGGCACGCGGTCGCCCCGGACAAATCCATCGATTTGTAGTTCGAGGCAATGAGCATATCCGCGCGCGCGCCGGGAGCAACGTACGAGAACCCATGGCCGCTGAAGAAGAAAAACAGCTCCTCGGTGGCATTCTGGCCGGCGGCTTTAAGGTCGAGGAGGCCTTGCACGATGTCGTCCCGCGCCGCCGGCCTACCGCCGGCTACGACCGGCTCGGAGCAGAAAATGATCTGCCTTTCCGCATCAGGGATATTCTCAGAGTTCCATTTCGCCGTGAGCCAGTCGCGGAATGCGACGGCCGCCTCCAGCGTGCCGGGCAGCTTCCCCTCGATGCTGCCGTCGCTGACCGATGGATAGTCCTCGAGGCCTATGATGAGCGCGCGATGCCCCACGGTGATTCCTTTCAGAGCAGCTTTCGCAGTTCGCCTGCAGCCACGGCCTCGTTGCGGTACATAAAATAGCCCGATCTATGGATACCGGCCACCTTTCCGCTGGTCACCGCGAAGATTGGAGAACCCGAGTTTCCTTGGGTCGTCGAGCAATCGTGGAAGATATCGGGATCCTCCGTGCCGTCGAGCACCTCTCCCAGGGCAGCGCTCTTCACGCCAAATTTGCCGTCGAACACGGAAGCCAGGAACAGCGGGTTGTTGTTCTCGTCCTTTCCGGGGAAGCCGACCGTGGCGATAGCCTCGCCTTCCGCCGGAAGCACGTCGACGAATTCCAACGGTGGTCGCTGTCCGGTTGCGACCCGCAGGATCGCGATGTCCCGCTTCGGATGGATGCTCACGACCTCCGCGATGCCCGCGATATCCTCGGGGGGATTTGCAACGCCAGCTTCCTGCTTAAATACGATCCGCGCCGCGCCAGCGTTCAGCACATCCGCACCGCTGCTCAGCACCGCGAGGACATGACGATTGGTGGCAATAAGCCCGTTGCCGACGACGAACCCGGTGCCGACGTGCTGATTTTTGTCGCCCTCTATCCGTCCGATCGAACTGATGAACGGGCGGACCTTGTCGCGAAACGCGCTCCAGGCATCCTTCAGCTCAGGCGGCTGGAGATCCTTGTTCGCCGTTTCCGGCAAGTCGTCGAGCGTGCCCGCACGCGACAACATAACCGGGCGCATCAAGCGGATCACGACCTCGAGGGCCGCGACCTGGAGGGGCGTCGGAATGTTGCCGTTCCGCAGGGCTTCGAGTGCCTGCTGAGCAGCGAGTTCGCTGTTCGGAATATTCCTGGCTCCCACGATCGCACGCACCTTCCGCACTGCGTCGACCGGAGAGTTCTGACCGAGCGCCCGCTGCGCACGCCCCAACAATGCATCGTATTTCGAGCCCGGCATCTCAATCTCCTAAGCGAGGCGCTTGGCGTAGATGACCTTGCCGGTGGCGCTCCGGATCTCCTCCTCCAGATGCGCGCCGTCGAAATTCAGCACGGCGTAACCGTGAGGGAGAAACTTCTCCTCCTCGCCTATGATGAATTCGTTAGGTCCTTCGAGCACCACCGCCCGTGACAGACCGTGCCCGCCGACGCTTGTAGGCGGACAGACCCGCCAGTCCGCGCGCTCGTAAACGGTACCCGTCGCGCGCACCAGGCCAATCGTGGTGTCGCGGCTCTGAGGCATTCCGCTGTGCCCTATGCAACGGCCCAAAATTCCGAAATCGGTATCCGGCGCCTCGTACACGATACACCGGTGCTCGTGGCCCCAGTACCAGGCGAATATCCGCTTGCTCCGGAGCAGTGCGCCGAACTCGGGATGGGACCAGAGTTTGACGCCCTGCTCGGAGTCGGTGCTCGAATAGAGCTGGTGGTGGGAGAAAAGGATGATCTTCCGGTCGCCGGCGTTGCGCACCACTTCGAGCAGCCAACCCACTTGTTCGTCGTCGATCGCATGATCGACGTAGGCGACGTCCAGGCCCACCAAGGTCCAATGAGCGTTCTGATAGGCGAAATAGCTGCCTTTTTGATCGAAGGCCGGCAATGTCCGATCGAAATAGGCGTCGCCCCCGGAATACATTTCGTGATTTGAATTGAGCGCGCGATTGATCGCCCCGGCCCTGCGCGGCCAAACTTCCAAGAACCGCTGCGTGACTTCCTTTTCCGTGCCCGAATAATACACGTCGCCAAGATGAAGAACGAGATCGATTGGGTCCCGATCGGACTTCACTGCGGCCGCGATCTTGGGTGCCCCGTAAAGCCCGGTACCCCAGTCACCAAGAATCGTCATCCTGCCGCGATCTGGAAATGGAGCAGCGGCGGTGCTCGACGGGCGGATCATGTCGTGAGGCCTGAGATGCTTCAACTTCTCCCACGCCACAGACGCCCAGCCGAACCAGTCGTTCGTATCAAATAACGCCTCGAACCCGCCCGTCGGAAGCGCGGCAAATGACAATTTTGCCGCCTCGCCGGACGCGATAAGGCTCTGCAGTCTTGCGGCCCTTTCGTCATGAGGGGTCGTCAGCACCTTGGCCCCGGCCGCCTTCTCCGCCAACCGGATCTGTTCGAGGACGTTCCCTACACCTGCCATGATGGCCGCGCGCTGCACCGGCGGAATGGTATCGTCCTTTTGTGAAATTTCGTTCAGGTTTCCGATCGCCTCCTCGGTCCCCAACGCCTTCGCGACCTGGTCGAACGTCACGACGACGGGCTCCGACGGGTGCTGTTGCTGTGCCATGCATACCTCGACTTCGAAATCCGCCCCCATCGCGGGGCGGGCCAGTTCGTGCACCCTACGACATATCGCACTCGGCCGCCTCGCCACAGCCCGGCCGACCCCGGGATTCCCCCAGCTTGTCCGTCGCATCTGTGTCTTCTCAAAATGCAACGCTCTGGGCCGAGAACAGGCAGCACGATCATGAACGCTGACAAGTCAAGGTTTGAGGCAACGGTCGAGGCGAGCCGCGCCGACCGTGCGAAGGTTCGCAAACTGGTGGATGACAAACGGTGGCGCGAGGCCGAGCCCGACCGCGTCCGCATGGCCCTCTACACCTCGAAGACCCAACGGCAGACGCTACCCTCGGGCGCCGCCGAGGCGATCATCGGCACAGACGACCTGCAGGCGTCCTGGTTCCTGCCGGCGGGAGCGGCCGTCCGGCGGGCGGTCGGTTACGTGGAAGCGAACAATGCCGGCATCTGGTCGGTAGGGAGCGGTTTTCTCGTCAGCCGCGACCTCTTCCTCACCAACCAGCATGTCGTGGCGGACGCATTGGCCGCGGCCGCCACGCAGGTCACGTTTGACCGCGAGGCGGGCGAGGACGGCACCATGCGTCCCCTCACCACGTTCAGCCTCGACCCGGTCAAATTTGCAATCTTTTCAGCACAGGAAGAGTTCGATTACGCGCTGATCGGAATTGGAAGCAGAACGAGCGGATCCGCCGAACTCGATGACCTTGGATACTGCGCGCTCTCCAACTCGCCCGACAGGCACGTGCTCGGGATGAACGTAAACATCATTCAGCATCCGAACGGACTGCCGAAGATGATTGCCGTGCGCAACAACGTCTTGCAATTCCGCACAGACCGGACACTGCTCTACGAGACCGACACGGAACACGGCTCCTCTGGATCTCCCGTATTCAACGACACGTGGGAGTTGATTGCCCTCCATCATTTCGGCGAACCGTTCCTCGAACGCAAGGACGACCAGGGTCGCGACATTTCGACCAACGTCAACGAAGGCGTCCGCATCAGCGCCATCTTCCAGGACCTCGGCAACCGGCTGGCGTCGCTACCGGAGACCCAGCGCGCCCTGTTGCAGGTGGCACTTGACCTCGCCAAGACCCACGCATCGCCTCTGGGCGGAAAACGGCTTTCGCCGCCCCGGCCATCCTCCGACGCCAAGGAAAGCCTCGTGCTCGCCCAGGATGACGTACCCATGACGGACAAGGGACCGAACGAGATGAAGATCGTGATTCCGATCGAGGTGACGGTAAGGATCGGCGATCAGCCGGCCGTCCAGATGCCGACCCAACCTGCGGCTGCCGCGAAAAATCTGACGCGGGGCGCCGAGAAGCTCGCGATCGACCGCGACTACTCCAACCGCGACGGCTACAATCCGAACTTCGTGAAGGGCGTCGAGTTTCCGCTGCCGCAACCTACAGGGAAGCTCGCGAAGCAGGTCGCGCCGCTGCGCGCCGGCGAGGCGAACGCCGAGCAAGGCGAGCTCAAGTACGAGCACTTCAGCATCAAGCTCAACAAATCGAAGAAGATGGCGCTGTTCACCGCGACCAACATAGACGGCAAGAGATACCTCGACATCGACCGCACCACGGGCCTCGTCAAGGAGGGCGCCGAGGGAGAGACGTGGTATACCGACCCGCGCACGAGCGACGCGTTCTATCTCGGCCAGCCCTTCTACTCGGCCTGGTCCAACCTCTTCGACCGCGGCCATCTCACCCGACGCATGGACCCGAACTGGGGAACGCCCGAACAGGCCCAGCGCGCGAACGCCGACACCTACCATCTCACCAACTGCTCGCCTCAGCATTTTCGCTTCAACGAGAGTACCAAATTCTGGCAGGGGGCCGAACAGTTCGTTCTCGAGAACGGAGCCATTGCGGAGGATACCGAGAACCGGATATGTGTCTTCCAGGGCCCGATTTTCGACGACAAGATCGATTTGTGGTCGGACGATGTGCAGATCCCGTCCTCGTTCTTCAAAGTGATCGCGTGGAAAGGCAAGACCGGCGTGAAATCCGTAGGTCTGGTAGTGGACCAACTGGCCCTGCTATCCGAGCAGCGGCACGGCGGCATCAAGCCTGGCGCCCCCGCCTTCGTGAACGTCTCCCAATGGCGCGTCGCCATCGCCGACATCGAAAGTCGCACGGAATTGGACTTCGGAAAGGCGGTGCGAGACGCCGACACGATCGAGAACAAGGACCAGCCTGTGGTCGGCGAGGCGAAAAAGGCCATTCCGATCAAATCGGCCTCCGACCTCCTCCCGAAAATGCCATAGGGGGTGGTCCAAGACGCAATTTTCCAGCGAAGTCATCTGATCCGGCTTGAAGCCGACAAGCCATCGAGGCGTCCGAGATTGCCGGTCGTACGGTCGCGCAGGGCACAGCACGGACCACACGGTGCAAGCTCTGGCACACAGACGGCGAGCCTTGTCGGCGAGGCGGTCAGCATGATCAGCAGTATCGCCAGACGAACCTGCTGGCGCTGAACGCGACCATCGAAGCGGCCGCCTGGCGGCTTTCCGAGCTGAAGTCGCTGCGACGCAGACCGCAAAGGCCAAACATCACAGAGCAGATCCTTGCTGTGCACAGGGTCGCGACGGGAGCGATCGATGCCATCAAGCCGATAGGCCGAACGATCCGAGAGGTAAAAGTGGTCACGACCATTATCGCTGCCGCGGTGGAGGAACTGGGCGCAGCTCCGCGGGAATCAGCCGCACCATGCAGCGCGCTCCCACGGAAAAGCATTGGGAGTCGGGGCGAGCGCTACCGGCGGAAAGCCTTAGAGCGGCAGCGGAGGCGCTGGGTTCGCAAACGACCTTTGGACCGGAATCAACTCCATCCTCATATCAGATCCGGGCAGCCTGAACCGCGGATCGGATCGCATCAAACCAAGCCGGTGCCTTGCCTCGCTTTTTTCGCGCCAAGGCAATCGCATCCCGCGCTCGAAAGATCGGGCGATCGTACCGCTTCTGGTCACTTCGAAGCGGATGCGGCCGACGGGAAGTGCAGAAGAACGAGGGGCTCTCGGCCCGAAGAGACGATCTCGATCCGCCAATGTGTGGTGAACACCGGATTTGACAGTCTGTGTTCCACTGTACCGGTCGCCATCTCGACGTAACGCGGAGTGAACATTGCGGGGGAATGAGCGCCGTTTGTGCAGATATATGCTCGCTCTTCAGAGATCGCGAGGCAGACGGGAGTACGTCGGCTTCCCTCATCGAACCAGTGGTCGGGATGGGACGACGGTACCACCGAAAAGTCCTTTCCGTACGAAAGTACCGTGGATGCCTGCCAAGCGAGCAGGAAGGACTCATTATCACCAGCGATGAACCGAGGACCCAGCACGACCATCTGAGGCTCGGAGTGTTCATTTGGCGCCTTCGTCTTCAGGGCGTAAAACCGTTCAGAACCGGAGAACAGAATGAAAAGCTCGCCGGGCGCGAGCTGTTCAAACCGGGTAACACGCAGAGCCGGCACAATATTCATTTGATCGCTCATCGCTCCAAAGGCGCGACAAACCTGCGCCATAGATACCCGAAAGCCTGCTCTTCGCTCAGTCGCTTCGGATCCACGCCCTCTTCCCATCGATGGAAAGCGCCACCCATCAGCGCAGACAGCGCTAATTCTCCATCATCTGCAACAGCAAGCATTTCATTCGTCGCATTTCCGGAGGTACGGCCTTCCGCGTAGGAGATCCCATTGCCTGAAAAAAGACCGCCCTGCCAAATCCGACAGCGACACACGCTTTTCCCATTCAGAAATATTTCTGCAGTGAACTCTGCAGTGGAACGCCGGTCGAACTCGCAATCCACGGCGGCGTCGGCAGCCGAGGCATCCGCGAGCGCCCGCTCAAATCCGGTTGCTATAGTATCGAAGGCGGCTTTCACAAAACGGCGCTTCTCGACGTCGGAAGCGTCTCTCTGGATCCTAGGGGTATAGACGGCATTTTGGGCGGCCGTTCCAAGCCTTGCCGCCGGAAACGGTGGGTGGTCCGGTCCGGTTCTGCCGGGAAACGATGGCCGGGCGGTAGGTTTGCGTCGTCCTGATTGCACGCCCTCGACCAAGAGGCGACGGGCTCGCTCCTCGTCTGCTCCCACGATATCGATGTAGACGATGGACTTCAGTAGGCCGGGGGGCGAACACTTCTCCACCATCACCGGCACCAACGAGCGTTTGTTGCTCTCAGGATCGCCTACGAAGGCGGCCGCCCATTCCGATTGAGCGAATTCCGAAGCAAGATAGGCGGGTGACAAGACGGCAATCGTTCTATCACAACCGGCAGTCGCCTGCTGCATATGAAGTACGAAGTTCGAGCCTACGGGAAAATCCCATGCCTGCAGGATGGTGCTGAATCCCTCCTCCTCCAGAACGTAGGCAATCCACGTCGCCCAGTTCTCGTTCGTCGTGTTATAGCTTATGAAAAAGTCGGACACCGGCGTTCTCACCTCGAATCATCATGCCCGGCAGCATAGCACTCACCGACTTGGAGGCATCCGCTTGACGGCCGACCCGGCGATTGAGGCTCGGCCGCCTCGCAAATTCACTGGATGCCTTACACTTCAAGCCAATCGTCGAGCCGGCGGCAGCTCAGTCGCAATTGCGGACCCGATCGAGATAGGACCTCAGCGTCCGTGGGAGTGAAACTTCGACATCCCGGTCGAATAAGGCAGCTGCCCCACGATACCTTCGAAGGATGGAAGGTAGGGCGCCCAGCGTCAAGATCGACAGGAAGCCTTTCGAAAATCCCTTGTACCACCCCTGGTACCCGTACTTGTTCGGCAAAAGGAGCAGTGAGCCACTTTCGGTCTGAACAATCACCTGGTGATTTCCGATTTCCGCGGGGAGTGTTGCGGCGTTCGTCGCCCCGGTGCGATTCAAAAAGAGGCGATAGCGCTGCCGTCTCCGTTCGTTGGCTTCTTCGATTCTTTTGTTCGGCCATATAACGAAACTTTTCGAGTGGTCCGCCGTCGGAAAGAAGAAGGCGAGACGCCCTGTCGGCACGATCGAGAGCGCAATTTCTACTTCCCACCACAGACTATCCCCATCTCCGATGACCACAAAGACCAGGGCAGCCCGCTTCATCAGGTAGGTCACGGCTGTCTTCCAATCCTCGTGGGCGACATACAAGCGAATTGCGCCCAGCGGTACGCGCGGGTCCGATGGGCTCCCGAGAATGATGGGCGGCGCGACGCGTCTTGCTGCTACTGCCAAGCTGGCCTCGTAGCGCGATTGTATGAAGCCGAACGGGCTGCCGAGCGTTGTCATGCCGTCGTCCGAAAAGGATCTTAGGATCAGTACGGGATCCGGAAAACCCAATCGGGCCCATTCGGCCAACCCCGGCTGCATCAGAATGCGGCCGCGTTCCAGCATCCGCGCGCAGATCGGGTAGACACCGTATAGGACAATGAAGGCTGAACAGCCGGCTCCCAGCAGAACCAAGAGCCCTGCAAAGCTGCTCGACACCAACTTTCCGATCTCCCCACCCAAAGCGATCGGCATCATGGACAAGACGCAAAGAACGACGAACACGATCATCGATGACGCGCAGTATAGAAGCCCCAGAAAGTAGTGCCGGTCCTCTGTGCCTCGTACAGCAAACGGCAACGACGGATCCGAGGGAGTCGCACTATTGTGCTTGGAGTTGGCAGGCATCGGGCGAGATGAAGTATGTTCGAGGGGAATGGGAGAAGCGTTTGCCACCGGCGTTACGATGTGCAACGGCTCTAGGGTCGTTTCGGAACGAGCTTCGAACAAGTCTGTCGTAGTCTGAGCACGCTTCAGCAGCGGAGCTCTCCCGGGATACCGTTCTACTTTCTAAAGATCGACGTTGCCGGAAACGTGTTGAAGCGGACTAGCGTAACGCGCTTCCAGTTCGTGCGCTTTGGAGGGTCCTGCCGACTGTGGAATCTGCATCAATCCTTCTCTCAACCTGGCCGCATCCCGGTTCAGCTTGCGAATACCCCCGACCGGACGACCTATCTCTGCGTTGCGAGACCCTCCTCCCGGTTTCGGCGCCCCTTCAGTTCTCGTCAAGAGACGGTACATGATGGTGGTGAGCTTGGTCTTGCCTCGGCCATTGGGCCCTACAATCAACGTCGGCCCGGCTTGGAAATCGAAGTGTCCCCGGAGACGTCTTGGTATCGGGATAGCCGAATAGCAATGGGCAGAATGGTGAGCCGCTGACAAATAGAGGGCGCAAGTGCGACCGATCTATGCCAATGCAGTTAGCCAGCAGCTTTTTGCTTGATCCAATAAGCGATGATGTAAGCCTGATCCGTAAAGGTTAGCTCTAGGGGATCCAAATCGAGCTCTTTGCAAATCTTGCTTTTCTGTTTTTCGAATTCCGTATATTCGCGAGCTATCACTCTGCCGCCAGGAAGAATCTTTTGATTTGATTCCGCTCGCAGAAAGTCGCGGACCTGAGCTATGACGGAACTGGCATTTCCATCATGGGACTTTATGTCCTGTCCGGCGATGTCGGAGATAAATTTCTGATATCGGTATTTCTCTTTATCTAATACCAGGCAACTTTTCCGACGCTGTTGCGATGTTCCAAATCGCTTCGCACCTAAGAAGATGCCCAATTCGAGCGGCATATTGAAGCGTGGCAGTCGATTCGCGCTATCCAATTCAGTCCGACAAAGATCGTGAATGCCAAAACGGCATTGTTCGACCAGTTTCATGATCTTTTCGATCCGCGTCCCCCCGCTGTCGCTACTTTCAAGCGCGCAACGCGGCTGGAAGCCACAGCGAGCGACGGTAAAAACTATTGCATCGAAAAAGGGTCTATATTTCTTATCGAAGGGACAATTTATGAAGACGGCTAAGTCCGCCGATGGACGAGGCATCAAGACCTTCCACGAACACCTGTAATGGCCTTCTCTAGACGTTGTACAGTGAAGCCGCGGGGCTTTCCGGGTGGCTTGACGATAACGACGCCGTCTGAAGTCGCCCCGATCGGATCGTAACCGGCCGTCTTATAGAGATTTTTGATCCGCTTCACCCTCGAATTCTTACCTTCGGCTATCGTCGCCCAACGGCCACCTGCGGCCTTCTTCACCTCCGTGGGATGCAGCATCCGGAAGGTTACTCCACCCAATCGCCCGGCGTGTCCAATACCGAGCGTGGACTTCTTCACCACCGTTCTCTTAGATTTCTTCATTGCCACTTGATGCCGTGTCTGAGGAACTTAGCGACTCTTCTAAAGCTAGAAATAAAGACACTACACCCGAACGAAAAGAGGGGGTGATAAAACTTCTAGGAGCGCCCGAGAAGACGAAAGAGAAAAGAGAAAAGAGAAAAGAGAAAAGAGAAAAAAAGGGGCATTTGTGCAAACTTCTTCGAACTGAGCACAACTTCTTTACCGTAAGTAGTAGCAGATTTCTTAACAATTACAACAGGCAGATTCCCGGAGGTGAGCACCACCGATCAGTTTTTCAGTATCCATTGGGTTGCGCCGCTTTCCGCGTGAGTCGCACTGCTGTTTGATCCTGGTAGGCCCCCTCTCTCCCCGGAGCACAAGCGTAGCGCAATCGAGGCAAGCGTCACGTTGTTGCCATTCATCGTTTCCGGGTCGAATTCTTCGTATAGCTCATGGACGGCTTTGTCGATCATGCGTAAATCTTCTTGGCCAACTCGCACGTTGCGGCCTGAAATCCCCCAGGTGCGAATGGTCACACCTGACCCAGCCCGTCGCCTTTCTTCTTGCCCGCAAGCGTGCAGCGAAAAAGAGATTGCATTTATGACTCACGTTCTCACATCACGCGAACGCAAGGCCCTCGAAAAGCTCAGCAACGATCAGCGGGACTTCCTCATGAAAGGGCAGCTGGTCGGTGTTGGAGATGTCACTCTGCAAACGCTGGTCGATCTCGGCTTGGCTGAGACTGGTCTTTCAAGGCGGTACTCTGACGAACGGGGTTGGCGCATCACCGATGACGGAGGCGTTGCATGTATGGAAAGACGCTGAAGGAGATGATGGCGCGAGGCGCGCCGCACATGCGCCTAAAAATCTGGAGTTGGCCACCGCGTTGAGAGCACCGAGAGTGTCCAGGTGCCACAGGGCGTTCAAGGGCACAGTTTGTGGCGCGCGCCACGCGTGCCAAGCCGAAAGAATCAGTTGAACCGTTGGCAAAAATTCGCGCTTGATCACTACGCTGGTATACTATCGGCGATCGCCATCGTTGTATCGGGAGGGAGCCTCTACGTTGCGAAGCTTTCATATGATTTTACCGTTGCCAAAGAGCTGCGGGAGGTTCGGGAGAAGCAGCCGCTTTTCGACCTGCAGATCACCCCGCGCGGTGCCTCCGCGGCGGCCCTCACGCTCTCGATACTTAACCGATCTGAAACAAACATCTTTCCACGCAGCATGCGCGTCGAAGCTTCCATTGAGGCAGGCGAACTTTATCTCTCCACCCGGCAGCAGAGTATCGATAAGCTATCGTCTACGCTCGACCTCCAATCGATGGGCTCCATCGCCCCGAAAGGTACGGCTAAGCTTAATGGTGTCTTGGCCGGAGCAACCGACGGCAAGTCGGATAGTTTGTCGCCAGGGCTCGAACTACACTTCACTTTCACTCTTCGGTACGGCGACCAAAAAGATACAATTCAGCAAATCGATGTGGTCAGGAATATCCTGCCGCCGGTGGCTGATCATCCTCGTCCGACGCTGGAAATGTTCCTTTCTGTGGTTCAGCAGGCTCAGCACAACGCTCGCCGGAAAGAGCGTTTATACTTTATGGGCCAGACCATCGCGGTGGTTGCCGCTCTTTCGGTCGCACTGATTTTTTTTCTCCGGTGTTTGCGGCACAAGCGCGGATCCTTTAGGACCAAACCTGACCAGCCATCGCCGATGATTGATTAGGTCGAGCGCGGCCGATGCGGGTGATGAAGACATGCACGTCGGGCTAGTCGCGAGCGCCCCGCAACGTACCCTTGCGGGCTTTCTTTTCCATTCGCTCGCGCTGGAGCCGCGACAGTCCGTTCGCAGTTTTTTTGATGTGATCGACCGCTCCGCGCGCCAGCCATGAAGACCTTGCACGCTACAGATGGTTCAATTTTAATGGTTCCAGGAACTAGAGATAACAATTTCTGTGGCAAGCAGCATCGAACCCATGGGCGCGTCCCGACCTGATCGATATCTCAAATGCCGACGATAAAACGATACTACCGACGACGAGGGAACGATGCGACGCTGATCTCCGACATCGCATCGGACGTCCTCAAGAAGGCAACTAACACGCCGGTCCATCGACGAACCGCGGAAGAACAAATGGCCTTCACCGAGGCCTGGACAAAGGTTCGATCCTCCGACATTAGCCTTCGCCAGCGCATTGCCGCGTTCTGGCAATGGCTCGCTCTAGCGTAAGAAGCTCCCTAAAGATCGAGCTGAGGGACGTTTCCGAAAGTGCGGCACTGCCCCGAACCCGACCGGCGCATCGAGTCGTGGCAAGCGGGCGATCCCTACAGCCAGGTCGCACGCAGAACGTCGCCAATTGATCAAGCAGTACATCACTGACTGCCAGTTGATTATCAGATAGCTGCTGCGCAGATTAAACAAAGGGAGTGGACGAACCGCTATCCTAGTTGAATGCGTCGGTCGGCCAGACCGCCTTCAATCAGCCATGACACGGAAGCCCATCGAAATCAGTTCCGGTACATTCCTTTTGGCGGTGACGGCGCTCCTGGACGCTCCTCGTGCAACGGAAGATCAAGAACTCCTAACGAGCAGCCGCTATCGCCATTCTCTATTTTCTCGCCGGCTCAGCTGTTCTCCTGATAGTAGCGGGGTACATGGCCAAACCCACTACTGTGCAGGCACTGTTCTCTTACGTGAGCGCAGCTTAACTCCCGATCTCGCGCCTTGATAGCCCGCCAGAAGCCGCCGTTCTTACGGCAGATGTGATCAACTTGGCAGCGGGTTTTCAGTTGAAGAAGCCAGCTTCGCAAGGTCAAGGCAAGCGCGATGGCCAGGATTTCGGAGGTGATGGCGTGGGCTCTCTGGCCCGCTCAGTGCCTAAGCCAGACGGTTTCAAATCCGCTCTCTTCGGCAAGCCTGGTACGAGCGGCAAGGCGGTGGGAGATCTACGGGCACGGGCAACAGATCAATCCGGCAGCGAAGGTGCTCATATCGCCGTGTAGGACTTGGAGCGTGCTGCCCACGAAGCCGGCTGAGCCCGCGTAGTAAGGGTCCGGCGCGTGAAGATTGCGACCGTCTTTGAGCATATCAGCCTCGGGACTCTCGGGACTGATCGGCCGCAAGCAATCTAGCTCCTTGCGGAGTGGAATGAATTCTCCGTAAGGCGCCCAACTTCCGCCCGAACGCGCTCGATGGAAAGTCCGCTTACGCCAAATCTTTCGAACAACGAAGCAACGAGTGGATGGAGCACATCGGCCAGCTTTTCCCTGATCTCCTGAACCGTGACGGTCGTTTCGAGCAAGGCTTCGTCGCTGCGTGCCGCCCCACCCTCAAATATCAAATCGCTGGACGGATTACCCCAGTTGCGGAGAACGCGCCCCATCAGGCCCGAGTAGTGCGCGCGCATACGCACCTTGATGTCCGTCGCGTCGCGCTTCATAAGGGCCGCGAGCTCTGCTGCATGCAGGAGCAATTCACCCATGCGCCAAACCGGTAGAGTCGTGTCAAAGATTGTTGCCGGTGCAAAGGTGTCCTGCGAATCTTCTTGGTAGCCACGGATGATAAAGGCGCGGCCAGACGGAGCGACGCGCCAAAAATCACAATGCGCGGGATCGCCCAAGGGACGGTTGGCACCCGTCTCATCCGTCGGCTTCAGCCAGCATTCGATCGTGCCATCTTTCTCGTAAGGTGCGAGTTCGTGCCTGGTGAGAAACAAGAACAGGGGCCAGCCCGTGTGGCGAATGACGGCCTTCTCCAGAATGTCTCTGAATTTGTGCAACTCGAAGGTCGGAAGATCGCCTTCAAGCGCGTAGTCAAGTTGGTACGAACCGTTGGGAAAGCGGCCCGGTGAATTGTCGGGAAGCTTTTTGGTCAACTCGCGCCAGCGCGTGAGAGCATCGGATACAAAGGCTCCCTGAACACTGTTCGAGTCTCGCTCAGCGACGAGACCAACCACGCGCAAGATGTCGAACGCCTTGGCAAGTGTGAGCGTCTCCTCACCACGATCGAACGCGACTATAGTTGGAATGGATACACCCGCCAAGGCAGCGTGCTCTTTTTGTGTCAGCTTCTCAGAACGTCGGCGGCGGATCGCTTCCGCCACAACCGATTTCCAATTGAGAGCTTCTACTCTTCCAGGATTCGCAGGCATGCGCCCCTCACAATGTCAGAATACCGATGAACGAACCCATCGGGCGGCTCGCCGCGCGGGGGCTCGATGATGCGGGCAGCTTTTTTGACGCGCGCTTTGATATCTGTACGCGTTTGGTCCACCGCAGCCTTAGACAAGCCGATGCTTAGGCCAAATGAAGATAGGAGGGGCCATGCAACTTCATCCAAGTTGGGTTTCTTGCCATCGATCGAAAGCGCGATGTTTTGATCATAGCCATCATAAAGGGCGGTGTTGAGGATGTCGTAGGCGGGCGAGAGGCGAAGACCTTGCGCTGTTTCAAGCAGCGAGAAATTCTTCAAATGAGCATCGCAATTGCCAACCAGGGCAAAGACGACCACACGACGGAAGAATTTTGAAAGGTCAATTTCCGGTCGAACCGAATGTTTTTTGAGAGCCGTGGCGACCTCCTCATAGGAGGCGTCGTACTTGCCACTAAAATCGGCCCCTCGCGGCTTAACGAGTATTTGCGCAAAATCCTCAAGCCTGAGCTTTTGATTATCCTGTGTACGATCGAAGCGCGTGACGACGAGGCCCACTTCGTTCAGTTTGGAGACCTGCCCCTGCGTGAATGTGTTCACTTCGTCGGCGCCGAGCAATGCGGCTGACCATCGCAAACTGAGGGCTTCGTTGCGGACCAGGCTGTCAAGCCGCTCCGAATTGAATTTCGCAATGTAAGGAGCCGGACCGGTCGCGGCAGCTGGGGCAAAATGATCGCCCTCTTCGACAACAAGCAACTTGCGCTGCACGCCGGAGATCGTGCGGCCTGGGTTGGCCGTGGCTTCCTTGACCGGTGGAAGGTTTTGAGCAGCACCGTTCTTGTCGCGCACGCTGACGGCACCAATACAGTCGGCACCAAAACGTAACAGCAGCCCGAAGTCATCTTGCTCCTGAAGATGGGCGACGTGGGTTTGTTTGTCGCGAAGCCAGCCTTCGGGGCCGAGATGTTGAAAGAAGGGGTGCAGCCCTTGTTTCCACTCATGCTCGCGGCGATTGGTCGGAAAGCAGCAACCAATTTCGATGTTCCGGTCGGCGTTATAGATGAAGCGCGAACCACCGGTGGCGGTTTCCTCCAGGGTTCCGGTGACCTTGTCTTTGAAAAGGATCTCTGCGCTTCTCGTGGGCATGTTAAGCCTCGCCTAAGTCCATAGAAATTACCGCTTATGAGAGAAATTATAATTTACTTTTCAGCCGTTTTCCAGATAAGACTAAGACGCCACTGCTTAATAGGACCGAGGGGTCCCATTTAAGAAGGCATAGTTACTTCAAATCGCTTTATTCTTCAACTACTTACCCGTGGATGAGCGGTGAAGCATCAGCATAAGAGGCGTTGATCGCGAACAACCACGGAACAGACGGGTATGCCCGAGGAAACGTACCAACCAGCCAAAATCGCAGCCCCGGCGGCGACGGGCGGGGCTGGGCCTCAGTTCGAGGCTAGGGTTGGTGCATTCTACGTTCTGCCGCTGCTCGCCGGCGGCGAGCCGCGGGGCCTCCCCGGGGCAACTGTCCGCAGCGTCGCCTTTCAGCAACGGGTTGCGGACCACCCGCTCGACGATGTGGTGGTCAAAGCGATCAATCGGGACGGCTCCCCGGCCACATTGGAGATCCAGGTTAAACGCAGCCTGACCTTCACCGCCTCCGATATGGAGTTTCGCGACGTCGTCGGACAGATCTGGGAAGCAGCGCAAAAGCCCGACTTCGCGACCAGTCGGTACGAACTCGCCGCCGCGATCGCGCGAACAACAACGCGTATCGAGCAAGCCTGCCAAGAAGTATTGCAGTGGGCCCGCCAACTACCGGACGGCGCCACCTTTGCCGCGCATATCAACCGCCCGACGTTCGCATCGAACGACATGCGCAGTTTTGTCGGCGTCTTTTGTACCAACCTCACGCTGGCTGGCGCGCCGGCAGACGACGACACGGTTTGGCGGCTGCTTCGTCGCATTCAGATTTTGGTTTTTGATTTTGAGTCGACCGGCTCGGACTATGACCATCGGGCGCGCGAACATTTGCGTTGGTTACTCGCCTCCGGCCAGGCTGACCGCGCCAACGAGCTCTGGCCGGCTCTGATCGATCTTGTTGGCGCAAGCACCCGCGCGGCCGGCGCAATGGATCGGGCTACGGTCGTCACAACGCTCGAGCAGCAGCATGGGGTTCGCTTCACCGAGCAGCCCTATGTGCGTCCTGTCTATGAACGCCTGACGGAAGCCGCCGAGCAGGCGCTCGATGAGATCGACGAAACCGTTGGTGGCGTACGCCTTGCGCGAAACCGGCTGATCGATGAAGCGGACAACCTCCTCCACGAGCATCCCGTGCTGCTGATACAGGGTCGGCCCGGCGTCGGTAAATCCGCGGTCATGAAGCATCTTGCCGCGCGTCTGCAAGCAGAAGGCTGCGTCCTGGCTCTGCGCCGCGGCAGGATTATTTCCGGCGGCTGGTCGGTGATGGCTCACACGATCGGCTGGGCCGGCTCTCAAGCGGAACTGTTCAATGAGCTCGGGGTCGGTGGCGGAGCGACACTGTTCATCGACAACATCGACCAGATCGACGATTCTGGCGAATGGGCCACCGTCACCGATCTGCTGTCGCAAGCCACTCGCAGCCAGGGCTGGCGCATCGTCGCGACCTGCGGCGTCGAAAGTGACGACTGGAAAACGAAACTTCCCGCGCGCGTAAGAACAGCAGGCATCGGCAGTCTGGTGGTGGAGGCCCTGTCGGATGCCGAAAAAGCCGAGCTATCGTCGCAGAACCAGGCACTGGCCCGGATTTTGGCCGACGGCCATCCGGCCAGGGGAATTGCAGAAAACCTTTTCTATTTGTCGCGCTTGGTCGAACTCGGTGTCGGACAGGACGCCAGCATTGCAAGCGAACTTGATCTCGCGCGCCTGTGGTGGCGCTATGGTGGCGGCCGATCCGAGGACGATCGGCGATTTGCGCGCCTGAAGCTGCTGCGCGCGATTGGCGCGCAGGCGATCTCGACCCCGTCGCAGGCGACGTTCAACGTCGACAATCTCGAGTCCGCGACCGTGGTTGAACTGTTGCGGCACGAAAGCCTGCGCGAGGAGATCCGGGGCGCAAGTGTAACTTTCCGTCACGATGTGCTGCGTGACTGGACGATTGGATTTCAGCTTTACGAAGACGCCAACCTGTTGGCAGCGCAGCCAATGGGACGGCCACTGCCGGCTGTTCTGGCACGGGGCGTGGAGATCGCGGCACGATTGGCACTGGCCGATGATCCTACGGGTCAACGCTGGTTGGCATTGCTTGCGATTGCCGAACGCCAAGGCTGCCATGGAAGCTGGAAGCGACCCATATTGCTGGCACTTCCGCGCTCTGAAGATTCCCTGACATTGTTTGTTGCTCTGACACCCGTCTTGTTGAAATGGGGCGGGCGCCGTTTGCGCGAAATCATTCGGCTCATGATCGCGGTCGAGTCTGAGCCCCTCGCTGCCTTGATCGCTCGCGTGAGGCCCGACATCGCTCTACCGGTGGCGGGCGGTGGCGACTTCATCGCGCCGAAAAGTCCCAGTTGGGTTCCACTCGTCATCTGGCTTACGATATCCGCAAAGTCTTTGCCGACCGAACTCATCCCAGAGGTCGTCAAGTTATTTCAGGCGTGGCTAATGACCACGCATGGTTACAATCATCCGCTCAACACGCAGATTGTCGGGATTCTTTTCGATTGGCTTGCGCTCGTCGAATCACACGTGACGCATCGCGCCTACAGAGATATCAGGGAGGTTCCGCTGAGCCTCAATATCGATCATCTGGATGACGTGCGTACCGACATCAGGATGATCGTGTTCACTTTCGCAAATCTCAATCCAGCAGCGGCTGCACAATACCTGACCGCCATCAATTCAGAATCCATCCGCCATCACGACCAGCAAGCTGTTCTTAAATCGCCCGGAACGCTACCTGAGGCCGCTCCTGGGCCATTTGCAGATTTCGCGTTGGCGTCGCTGATCGAGAAGAACGATCCAGACCGCTATTATTCGCGGCGGCGCGACCACGGTCCGTTCCAGTCGCATGAGCACGTCTTTCTGGATATGTCACCCGATGGCGGTCCGTTACTCTCGGTTCTGAACGCATCCCGCGAAGACGGATTACGACTTGTTCGCGGGCTCGTCGAGCACGCGACGCAATGGCGCCGCGAGCAATGCCAAGAACAACGAAGGCCATTTCAACAAATCACTATCCCATTTCCGGGCAACGCGAAGAGATTCGAGGGCGATCTCACCGTGTATCGTTGGGCACGGAACTCGGCTCCCTCGCTGATCGCAACTACTGCATTAAGAGCACTGGAAGCCTGGGGTCACCTCCAGATTGCGGCAGGACGCCCGTTCACCGATATTCTTGATGAAATCCTTGGTCCCGATGGCTCAAGCATTGCGTTCCTCAGTGTGGCGGTTGACCTCGCTCTCTCGCATTGGCGGGCGGCCGCTGATGCAGTTTGGCCCCTAGCGGCGAATCCGCGACTGCTTCAATTGGATGAAGATCGTTTCCAACATGACGTTTCTGGCGTCAACCGTCTCTCTCGTACGGGAAATCAGCAGGTTCGGGCTGCCATTCGCGTGGATCTCGACGCCCAACCGTCTCGATGGACGCGCTTGGCCGACATGATTGGACGTTACGTGTTCCGCAAAGACGCTACGTGTCTCAGGCTTCTCCGGGCGGCTCTCGAACAGTCGCGCGACGATCTCAATGACCTGGTCGAAGACCATACAAATCGGATTGAGGAGCTTCAGCTAACGGTCGCACGTGCCCTTCGCATGACGGAAGCTGAAAACTGGGAGACCGTGACGAGGACCTCGCAGGACGGCACAGCAATCGAGGCCTATCAGTTTACCGACCCCTCCGAAAAGCAACGGGAAGGAGAAGCTCAGGCGGCACGCGCAAACGCCAACCTCCAGCGCATGACTATTCGCCGTCGGATTCAGAGGGCTCTCCTTGAACCCGACCAATCGACGCCCGCTTTGTTACAAGAAGCACTTGACTGGGCAAAAGCGCAGCCATTGGAAGCTGGGCCGATGCCTGATGGAGAAGGTGAAAGCTCAGATGACGAGAACAGAAGCTACGACGCCGAATGGAACCGGCGCGCGATCGTGATGACCGCGGCGCTTGTCGCCCGCGACTATGAAGCTGCGGATCGCAATGATGCTTTGGCTTGGGGAACGCCAATCCTACTGGCAGCATCAGAGCAAACAATCAGGGAATATCAGGGCGATCAGATCGAATACAGTACGACGGCAATTGCAACGCTCGGAATCGTGTCTCTTTTTCTCAAAGGCGATCCTTCCATAGCGCAGAGCATGATCTTGCGGGCAGCGGCACACGAACATCCCGCCGTGCAGGAGGCGCTCGGCCAGAACCTGCTACGTCTTGGCGAGGTCGACGAACGGCTTCCCCGATCGATTGCCCGCATCGTCATGGTCAGCGCCGTCCATCCGCGCCGCGTCCTGGGCCTTGAGAGGCAGAAGGAAAGCGAGCGCCTTTACCGCGAGACAGTCGATGCGGCCATTGATAGCGAACAGCATTGGCTCGACGGAGAAGGTGCTGAGCCTTCATGGCCCGAATTGGCGTCGTGGCGATCGGCACCGCGCCAAGGCATTCGCCGAGGCGACCATGGACACATCGAAGACGACGAAGATGACGATAAGCCGCCGAGCCACTATGTCGATGAACACGCAATTGGTCGGCTCATGCAACATCTCATCCGTTTCACCATTAGCGATGTGCCCATCTGGGTCAAAGGGTTGGCTGGTCACCTCATGGCGTGGACCGACGAAGCCAATGGCCCGCATGGAGAAGGTGTGCGCGAGCGCGACAATCGCCCGCATACCTGGAATATCGACTTCTTTGACTTCGCCGGCGTGTTGAGTGTTGCCCTCCCGCATTCGGAGGTGACCGACTTGTTCTTGAGTCGCATCGTGCAATTCAGCGATGAAGCGTTTCACGACGCGATGGCGTCATTCGTTCGCGGGTATGACCGAGCCACGGTGGCCGCGGACACGAAGAACCCGGAAAATCCTTCAGCGGTTCGCGCGGTACTTGCAGATCGCATCAAGCGCAGTTGGAACTATCGGCGCTTAGGACGTGACAAGAAATTTAACAGCGAAACCCATGCTGGCGACGCACTGAATGCGATGTTCTACCAGCCGTCGCGCTGGGCCAACGCGGGACGTCCCACGATCCCAGATAATTGGTCGGGCTTGCAGACAAGTATCGCCACGCTCACCGATCTCGTAGTCGGAGCGCCAACCTCAGGCTATCTGGCTAGCCTGTTCTTGAACTTGGTTGAATCCTCGCTTAACAAGGCACTCATTCCTTTCGTCGTGCAGGCGATGGCTGCTTGGTGCTCGGCTTATGGCGTCGACCGGAATTTCTGGGCAGAGAAGAACATCGGCAGCCGCGTTTGCAGCTGGTTCGACGCCGTTCTTACCAATGACGCCACGGCGCTAGCTGCCTTTACTGATCGGGCAGAAGAATTTTTCAGGTGTCTCGACATTGTCGTTCAGTCGGGCGTAGCGCAAGCACGCATTCTCGAAGAGAAGATCGCCAACTCCGAAGACGGCCGCAAAGGCTGCTAGCTAGCTGGGTTTCCGCATGGCGAAACCGATCTCTAAGAATTGTCAAAACACGCCCCGGCGGCGATTTCGCCAGAAGTTCCAAGCGGATTGCGTGAAGCCCGTGCCCCGTGTGACCCATCGTCGGACGCGCCTCCAGACTGGATGGGACCGCCAAGTAGATTTTCGACTGGGAGCCATCGGTGGCAGCCATCCGGTGACGGGCCCGACATGCACATCAATTCCGTAGGCGTATTGCTGCTGCTTGTACGGTGCTCCGCGATACAGGATGGCGACTGAGGTACCCGCAAGCCTGCGATAAATGGTGTTGTCTGTCGCGCAGCTAAACAGCAGTGCCACGCCGAACTGTTGGCCGTCAGCCGTTGCCACTACCGTTACGAACAGAGCGCGCTCATCCGGTTCGCCAACTTCGACGCTCCAACCGGCTTCACGCAATGGCCGAACCAAATCTTTGATGCAATCCTCTGAAAGGAGGGCGTTTCGCAAGAGCACGCCATCATCCGTCGGCATCTCCGGCACAAGACGTCCGTGTTTCTGGTAACGCCGCTCCTCAATCAGCTTGAGGCTCATCTGCGCGTTGGCCTGCAGCAAGGCTTGCTGCCAGAGCAACTTGCTGTCCGCATTCATGTCGGGGAGGAGCAGCGACACGACGTGGGTCTCGTCGTACCATGACTCGATCAAGGCCAACGTCGCCAGCGACACGATCAGCCGGCTGAAGTTGCCCGATTCCTGCCAGTCTGAATGAGTTCCGAGCGCGAATATATGCCTATTCAGCCACGTTACGCCGTCATACTCGCCCGTCTTTTGAAAGAACGATTTTTGCAGCCAGCGTCGGAACGTCTCGAACGCGAAGATGCGCTCATCCTGCCCAAGCAGGTAATCCTTGGTCAGATAGTCCGGAGGTACCCACATTCGTTCATAGTGAGGTCGTGCTGCGTTTTCGATGCAACGATCGATAGCGCGATCGATCTTGACGCCTATGGGAAGCTCGCTTTCCGAGTCGGACACGATCCGCGTCAAACCTCCTTCGATGGCTGGAATGAGCGCGGAAATGCTCGCGGCGCGGTAGCCACTGTAGAAGGCCAGGTACGCCTCACGCGCCAAGGCACACACTTTTCGCAGGCTTCGTGCACTAGGCAGTATCTGCGCAATGCAGACGGCTTGGAACGACAAAGTGTACAAAGTTGAGGTATGATAATCGAAGAGCTGGATGGCTTGCTCTCTCGTCCGGAGTTTTGCGTCACCGAGAATCTTCTCCGTCTTCTCGCTTGGAATCCAGAAGGGCGAGAACCACTCCATTTTCTCCCACAACTTGGCCTTTGCTTCGGCCGTTTGCCGCCGGGCTTCCCAGTTCGGATCGCCTGTTGGCTGGATCTTCGGGAAACACGCCTTGACATCGCCGACGGCAAGCACGAGGGCGGGAGTCCTTGCGAAAATCCCAACCTCGCGCTCCTCCACGCTTGTCACATCGAGGCCGCGTTCCGTGGCCCACAATTGAATCAGCTCAGGCGTCAACGCGCCAAGCGACGACGCGTTGCATGCGCGGTGCCAGAGCGCTTGGAAGTGACAATCGAAATCTGACGTCGTGTGCACGGTGAAGGCCATTAGGACGCTTTCTTCGACTGGGCCATCGCACAGGCCACCATCCGCTCGCAACACTCGTAGAGCAGGTCATCACGGCTTAAAGCACGAAGTGCCTCGACATCCGGCGAGCCCGCGACGATATTGAGCGTTTGCTCATGCGCGGTCCCGCTGTGGCTCTCCACAAACCATTCGAGCTCGAACCGATCGTCGGTTTTTCGGGCCACTAGCCTGGCTCTTCCCAAATACGACTGCCTGTGCGCGCGATAGTGAGCCAACTCGTCCGAACACATCGGCTCCTTCGCAAGTGAGGAGTTGGCGTTCGGATCGACGATGGCATACGGTGCTGCACTGACATTTTCATAGGCCTCGGATGGCAGACTGCCGTCGAATGTGGCTGGGAAGCGACCGTAGGACAAGCTCGCCTCACCGATATAGTGCATGTGGATATATCTTTGCTTGAGGCACGCTTCACGGCTGGTCTCGTGCCATCATCAGCGAGACATACCGATACGCCTCGGATACGCGGCGCGTGCCGGGTCGATTTAGATTGGGCAATCCAAGGCCGGAGGGGGAAGCCGCGAGAGGCATCTGATCATTCAGAAAGCGATGAAAGGCGAAGTTCGTCACAAAGAGATGGACGACCGTCAGGCCCGGCGCCAATTCTCGCTTTTCATATTGCTCAAGCCGCCTAGCGGCATTCTCAAACCGTCGCCCAAAAACTGGATCAGCTGATTGACCTTGCCGCCTGACAGAATAACTTCATGCTTCTCGGAGAATTCGCCAGCCGAATTCCAACCGCATTCCGGACGGCACCTGCCGCAAGTTCAATTCAAGCACTGTTCGCCGCCGCAGTACATGAAGAGCATTCGGTCTAGGACTCTCTTTTTTGGATTGGATGTCTCTGGCCGAAAACGCGGCGCAATCAGACCGGGCCCATGTGCACGCGGGAGCGGACAATGTTTTATGATGATCGAACGATTGGCTCCCGGAAAGATGCGGCATCGCAGTTCAAGTGTCCTCGATGCGAGGGGTGGCCACGACTTGTGAAAGTCGATCCACACCCAAATGGGTCCGATTGCCTCTACGAAGGCAGATGCGGCGCTCAGATCTGGGACCAGGCACTGAGCGACGTCCTCAAATGAACTAAGATGTAGCCTCCATGCTGCTCGCTCATTTCCCGCTGATTGTGCTCGATAGCTTCGCGAGCATGTTGTTTGACGCTGCAACCGGCGCACTCGCGGAAGCCGAACAGCTCTGAACCCACAATCATCCTGCTCGAGTGATCACTGAGCCGAGCCGAAGGGTATCGATGAACTCGGTACCCGACTGGACTCCGCACCTAGGCAGCGTCGGGACTTCGCGCATGGACGGCGGAGACAAAGGCCGACGGTCGGATCATGTTGCACACTTTTTATCCAGTTGAGAGCTGCCAGCTAGCCAGACCCGACGGACCCTCCATACCTTCGATGCGGATTAAGTCTGCTGCATTGTGAATTAGATCATATTGAAAGCCAGAAGATTGCGGTACGATCAATTCGCCGGAGGTGGCTGCATATTTCACTCAGATCAACTCGGAATCTTTTGACCGTGTGGGCCGCAGTAGCCCCCCTGCTGCGGCCTTCGTGGTGTTCACGTCCGTCAGCGCCACGATGAACCGGCCCGGCCGCCGCAAGTTTTCCATTTTTGTATCGGTTAATCTTGCGTTCTATTGTCATTGGAGGACGTCATTTTGCCGAAAGAATATTGCCTGATCGTTCGTGCTGCCGGAAGACAACTGGACCTGTTGCGCGGGGAAGCTTCCCGCATCGCGAAAGGCACAAACGTCGATTGGTGGATCGATCGCGCGGAGGTCGGAACTCGTTTCTGCTTCGAAGATACGAAGGCCAAGGAGTCATTTGCTCTCGCTTGTGACAACTTTGGCATTTCCTGCCGGGACGGCTAGCCTAAAGCGACGTTGCAGGCCGTCGGCAGTGCACCAGCTATGCGGGCTCTTCAGCGCTAATCCGGCCCCCGTGCCTAGGAGGTCCGCACCTAATCCGAAGCACGGGAGCCGAGCGCTTCGGCGCCGCCGCCGATAGCGGGCTCATGAAGCACGCTCCCGTGCGGGGCGCAACAGAAGTAGGCGGAGTTGTATCAGCGGCCGAGCAGCTAGTGCCCCGGGGTAGGTTTGAGGTAGACAGTAGGCCCGACCGCCGGGTCGCGGGGGCGGCCGCGACCAGGCACCATCAGGATCGCGATTCGCTCAATGATCCGTCTCGTTCCAATATTGGAAGATTAGATCTTTGAACCACATGTGTCGCCTAACAACCTCGCTGGCGGTGGCAGAGCAACCCGCCGCCATGCCCGCGTTGAACGAAAGCCATTTCCCGCCTGTGAAATCTCCATGAAACAGAGGGGGTCGAAGATGCTGGCGTCGAACGTGGGGATACGAAGATGCGGGTTCTGATGAACCTGATTTGGCGGCGCCTTGCTTACACGATGCTGGCTGGTATGCGGTCGAAGATCGTTAGGCAATGACGAGAAGGGCGGCCGCGTAAGATGGGCGGAATCCGTGCCGGGTCCAGGACGGTCCACCAGGCCGCCGGAGCCGGCGCCCTCCCAATGGCGCCGACTTCAACGGCCGGCGGCCTCCGCACGAGAGGGGCTTCCGTCAGACTGCCAGCCTCTTCGCGGATGAGGATCAGGCACATTAGTTACTAGCAATGGCGACGAAAATATGAGAGCAAACGACAGACATCGTCCTGCCGGTTCGCGGTGGCGGGCCGAGAGTTCAACCGCTCAAAGTCGACCTAAGCCAAGCGGCTGTCGGGCCGTGATCGGTCGCGGTGCGCTTCGTTTGAAAACGAGCTGGTCAATGTCTCCAGCTTCGATTGCTCTTCGCTCAAGCGCTTTTCGACGAATTGGCGCTCAAACTCTGTTAGGCTGGTTTGCAATAAGTGGCGATATCGTTGAATATTGTTCCGGTGCGTTCGCACGCCAGGCAACTGCTCATCAAGCATCATCATCATCCTTTGACGGGCACTAATCCATTCCGTTTTTGCTTCACGGGGATGGGACGGCCCCGAGGCAACATTCCACAGCGCCGCAAGAGCGGAGTATCCTCGCGCCCGCGACGCTGGTATTAACCTGGCCGGGTCTTTAAAAATCCAGGCTCTCTATTCTGTCCGACTTAGATGACAGAAACACGAAACGTCTCAGGGAAGCGGCCCGCCTGTTCACGCCGCCAGACATCCTGCACGCAAGGCGGGAGCCCAACACTTTCAGTACACCGGCAATGCCTCGGTGCGCACACCGGTGATGGAGCGAGTATGCGCCGAATGGGTTCTCAATCGCGAGTCAATTCGCGGTGCGCTGGTCCGTGCGCCAGCGGCGCAACGCCCGCGGGCCGGGGAGTGATTCTGATTGAGATCGTTTAGCCGCCAATTGAGGCGGCTTTACTTTCTGGCGCGGCTTTCCTCCTTGGAGAGATCAGTCAGAAACTCGTCCGGTGCGCATTTGCCCGCAAATTGGGCGGCGGACTCGAATTGGTATCGATCGCCAGTCCTACCTTGATCCTCGTCCAGTTTCGAAATTTGGCGGGGCACTAGGCGAGGGTAATCGGCCTGACGTATGGCTCATTGTATCGCCCAATAACCACCGTGGCATCCTGATCAGGAAGCGTTTGGAGCGCTTGCACATTGCTTACCGCTGCCTCAGTGACGCGCTCTCGCCCAGCTGCCCGTGCGTTCTTTGGACCTAGGGTCACACTACGGACCTCACCAAACGATCGGGGTAAATTTCATACCGCGCCGGGGCAATTCTTCTTTCAGGCGCTCAGCGCGGTCTCTCGCCGCAACCCCAACCAGACGGTACTTCTCTCCAAGTAACTCATTCGCATCGACCTGACGACGAATGCTTTCGTAAAGTCGCAGAATGCTCTCGCCGCTTAGGCGCACGAAGTTCCCGACTGTGCGCGTGTGGCCGACCGCTATGGTACTGCTTTTCTCCCGCATGTCGGCAAGAAGCTCTTCGATTGATTTCTGTCGTTCATTTTGGCACTCGAACCTCAGTTCCCCGGGAGCCGCTGCGCGATCGATCTCTCAGCAGCTGTCCGGCCATGCGATCGGGCAAGTTCATGGCGCGCCGAGTATGCACCAAGCTTCGCGAAGACAGATCGCGACCAATCAGCTTTGCGGGCAGAGCGGGGTGCTCGTTGCCAATCCCGCGCCTTGATCGCCCTCGTCCACATGTTGCGTCGTCACGTCATTC
The DNA here is from genome assembly GCF_055811715.1 of Bradyrhizobium sp. WSM4872. Taxonomy (NCBI): domain Bacteria; kingdom Pseudomonadati; phylum Pseudomonadota; class Alphaproteobacteria; order Hyphomicrobiales; family Nitrobacteraceae; genus Bradyrhizobium; species Bradyrhizobium sp. WSM4872. The sequence goes on from NZ_JBVVPT010000029.1 coordinate 77,232, forward strand.
AGCTATCGACTTCGCCTCGGCAACGAAGAGCGAGCCCGAAAGACGGCGACGCTGTACGAACTCATCAGATCGGATCGATGCTCGCAGCTTTTCGCTCGCCTGGACGGACATACCGACGAGTTGCTCCGGCTTCAGGAGAGGGAAAAGAAGGAACACGACGCGGCTTGGAGAAAGCGGGACTTACTCTATCGAAGCGTCCGGAAGGCATCCGGCGATCTGCGCTCGGAAATCGATCGCATCATCGAGGCGACCGACTGAACAAACCGCGGCAGTCATTTCTCGGCTAGCGCACGCGACCATCGAGTTTGAGGGTACGGCGGCATGAGAAGCGGCTCACAACAGATGCTTTCGAAGCGGACGCCGGCGCTTCCGCGCGCGGCCGCGGTATCGATTACCAGACGATGCGTCGCCTGCCCGAAAACCTCGCCGACAAGCGCCGGACTGGCCCAAGGCCGTTCGTCCTTTCCTCTCAGGAACATGAAGACGACGTAGCCCGACCTCTCGAAAGCCTTCTTCACCTTGGCGGCAGCGTCGAAATCCTCGTTGGTGAAGGCGATGAAGACACGATCTTCCGGCTCCGCTCCCAGCCAGTCGTTCACGAACCGACAGGCCTCCTCGTCTTCCGGCGGCTCGATCCGATCGCAGGCCGACTTCTTCTCCGCCAACCGTTCCGGCACATCCTTCGCGCGATAAGCGAACATCACACCTGCGCGCCCTTCCGCGAAGCCGAAGGGCCAGGCCGCTTTCGCAAAGGTCCCCCAGTCCCTTTCCTTCGGAGCGTAGCCCTTGAGTGCGGCGAGCCTCGGTGTTTCCGGCGGCTTCAACGCGGACGCGCTACCCAACACGACGTCGATGCCGACTTGGTCGAGCGTTTGCCAGACGCCTCTCAAGAATCCGTCGTTCGGACCTATCCCCTGCTCCAATATGGCCCCAGAGGCCATGCAGACGAGCAGCAGCACCGATGCTGGGGCCAAGAACCACGCTATGATCCTCTTGCCCATGATGCGGAAGATTCCGAACTGCGACCGCTGCCGATGCATCGAGCATGCTCCCCAGCCACATGCGGAGTCCAAGAGACCATCCTGGCATAGGACCGTCTCCGGTCACAATGCTACCGCACCATCCAGATGCCCCAAATACCGGTCGCGAAAACCTAGGGGATCCCCCGGCAAACACGCTTGTCCGGCCTGACATTTCGGGGCGAGACTACGGGCGATCGCTTCGGGAAACGAGAGACGCCATGGGCGGGTTCGACGCATTCGTCTGCTACCGGCGGTCCGACGGCGCGCCCGCCGCGCGACGCATCAGGCGCCTCCTGCAGGACTACCGGCCGCCTCGCGATCTTCGACACGCTTCGGTCGGAAGACTGCGCGTTTATCTGGACACCATCTACGAACGGGCCACCAACGACTTCTTCGAGCGCGTGACCCTGCCCGCGCTGATGTCCTCCCGTCATCTGATCGTCGTAGCGACGCCGGACGCGGCCGCGCGGGATCCCCTTACCAACGACTGGATGCAGCGGGAAATCGACGCGTTCGAGGCAGGTCCAAACCAAGGCAACATCATCGTCGTGCGCGCTGCCGGCGAATTCGCCGGGCCCCTGCCCGGCGACCTTGCCCAACGCTACCCCAACATCGAGATCATCGACATGAGGGGTTACGGGCCCCTCGCCTTCCTAAGTCCTGCGAAGGCCTCGAGGCTCGCCGACGAGACGGTGAAGCTCGTCGCCCCACTGCTGGGGCTGAGCCTGGACGACATGCCTTCGCTCAGACGCGAGGAAGAACGGCGGCAACAGGTTCGGCTCGGTGCTGCGGCGGGAGCGGCCGTCGCCGTAATCGGCGCGGTGACCGCCGCTTCCATATTCGCGTTCGTAAGCAGGAATAGCGCATTGGACGCGCTTTCCCGCAGCGTATTCGCGACGGAGCGAACCATCCAGACGATCCGTTCCCTGCAGCCCGGCGAAGCGCGCAACAATCTTCTGGCGACGAGCTGCGATCTGCTCGATTCGCTTTCCGACCGCTCCCGGTCTCCACCTCAGGCGCTGGCGCTGGTGACGTGCCGCACCGAACGATCAGAGGCACACGATCGGCTGAACGAGCCGGATCGTGCCGCGGAACTGCTGGTGGCCGCAACCAAGATCGCGGAAGACGACTTCACGAGAACCGACGCCGCCGACGACGCGCTTGCGGTGGTAGAGGCCAGGCGCGCGGCCCTTGAGCGCGCCTTGCGGACCGATCCATCGAATGCAGGTCGCGCAGCAGCCGACTTCGCCATACGCGCCCTCGATATCTCGAGGAAGAAGACCGAAGAGCGCGCGATTCCGGAAACCGCTGCCACGGTCCTGCAGCGGTCCGCGGTCGAATTCCTACGCGCACAGAACCTCGACGCCGCCCATGATGCCGTCAATGCCTCCATCGCGGCCGGAGAAATCGCGCTGGCCCGGGAGGAACGCCTCCCGACCAGACTGGAGCACGTCGTCGCGATCGCGCTAAAATCGCAGATATGCTTCGAACGCGGCGAGCGACCGGCGGCCGCCGAGGCGAAGGCCGCGGCCAAGGCCATGTTCGATGGACTGGATCGCAAGCAGCTGGCCGCGGAGGGGCTAGGCGACCGATCTTCCGAGGTCGCCGACCTCGTCGAGAAGACCGGCGTGGCGCCAATGGGCCGACAATGAGCAGAGGTTTCCTCGCTGCATTCGCGATCTCCCTCGTTCTGGTCGGTACCATTCTCTGTGGCGCTGGCGCTGGGCTCGCCTATCTGCTGGTGCCTAAAGCTGCTACAAGGTACGCTACCGCTATCTTCTCGTTTGCCGTCCCGCCCGGCTGGAAGTGCCGACGCGAACATCTGGATCACGTCTGCGACAGTGGCCTGCCGCCGCATGATGCCATCGTGATCTTCACGCTGAAGCGGCGCGGAGAGCAGGACACGGTGGAGGCCTACGAAGACCACCTTCGCGGCCCCATCGTCGCGGCCGGCGACGAGGGTCGGCAAGCGGAATTCGTCTCCCTGAAGAGAGTGCGGCTCGCCGGCGCGGACTGGATCGAAGGCGTGCGAAGGGACTCCGAGGTGAAGAACTACGAGACCACATATCTTGCGAGCCTTACCGCCGAAGCAGCTGTCCTGTTCACCTTCAGCGTCCACGAACCGGCAGCTCCGGAGCGTAGACGTGAATTCCGTTCGATGGCCGACAGCCTAGTCATCTACCAGCGCCGATGACGCGGCATCCTCGAGCGCTCTTGAGCGGCTGCCGGGATAAGCGTGTCTCGACGACAGCGGCTGCGGCTTGAGCCGCTTGGCGACGAAAAGCGCCTGCTGTCCGCTCCCGGAATTTGAACAACGTGGACACCGCATAGCAGTGATGGACAGGACACCAAATGGACACCCAGTTTGTCAGCCCACTAACTATTTGATTTTATGGCGCTCCCTAGCGGGACTTTAGGAAGTTTGAACAATCAATGGGTTAGCCTTGGGTGGGACAACATATCATTCCACTCAATCCTTAGCCTTTCCACCCTGAAAGTCCCACTAGCCACCGGAAAGATAGCTTTTATGGTAGGGTAAACTTCGATTCGAAGATGGGATGCCGGTTATGATTAGCGAAGGAACCGAGCCGAGCGACGACAAGCGCGAGCCGTACACGCCGCCGCCTCCGCCGCCGACCGATCAGGACCATCGAAAGAACGAGACGCCGCGACTGCCCATGCGCTAAAGCCTGGCAACAATCGCGATGAGCAATGAGATCAGTCCAAAGAACGGTGCGAGGACGCCGCACCGTTTGGCGTAGTCTAGCCATTTTGCCATCCGCTTGTTTAGCGCGGTGTTGGTGGTTTGGCCCTCTAGCAGACGAACAAGATAGGCCTCATAGACCGCTTTTGTTTCGATGTCCGGTCTCATTGCCCATTGCCAAAAATCAGCCGACCGGCCCGGCAAATGGATATCAGCGCTCCACATGCTGACAAAGCAGCAGTAAGCGCCTCCGACAAGCGGAACGGCGATGCCTATCGGCACCCATGCAAAGACCTTCGGGACAGGGGCGGCCGTAACAAAGATAGCTGCCGCCGCAGAAATCGCGGCGCTGGCGACCGCTATATAAAATTGAAGTAGCGCCAAGGCATGCCGATCGCCCTGATGAATCAGGTCGACGATCGCGGCATTGCGCACCCGCGCATCGTTACAAGCAAATTGAATATCGCTCGATTCCAGCATTGCGCGCTCCGTCCTTTGCTGAGCCGAGCCTCCCCAGATTCGCGTGGCAAATCAATCCGCCGCCGACCAACGCACCCGCCGCGAAAAGGGTAAACCCGCTGTACGGCACCGGCGCCGCGCGCGGAAACAAATCGGCCAGCGGCGACGCGATCACCATCACGTCGTTGAGCGCCGCACGTCAGGCGCTTCGGGGCATGAAGGACATCGATGGAAAGACGCCGATCAACGTCACGCCGAAACACCTCGTTGTGGAGCCGGCGAAGGAAACGGAAGCGGAGCAGTTCCTCGCAACCACGCTGTATCCGAATCAGAACAGCGCAGTGAACCCCTTCGCCGGCAAGATCCTCGTGAGCGTCGATCCGAGGCTGACCGGCAACGCGTGGCGCTTGTTCGCCGATCCGGCCGAGGTCGCCACGATCATGGTCGCGTATCTCAACGGGGCCGACGGCCCGATGGTCGAAACGCGGCTCGGCTGGGATGTGCTCGGGCTTGAGGTTCGCGCGGTGCTCGAATTCGGCTGCGGCGTGAACGACTCCCGGCGCACGTATCTGAACCCCGGCAACTAAAACAAAGAGCTAACCGAGCAAGCCAATCCTTAGAGGGCCACGCGGCGGGTCCGACAGCACAAAGCCAATGCCTCCCCGGCTTGCTCGGTTCGAGAGTCTATCGTGAGGGGCTTAGGCCGGCACTTGAACTTGCCGGCAGATGACGTGATTGAGCTTCTTCCGTGGACAATCGCCAACTAGACCAGTCTTCGGGGCACCGTGTTCGCGTTCAATCCGAACAAGCCGTAACCCACACAGCGCTGTGCGGGAAGAGGGGCTCGCGGGTTGAAGCCGTTGCTGCGTAAGGCTCCAGCGAGCAAATTTAACCGGCTGAATTCTTCGATCTTTTCGCCCGAGCGTTGGCAAGCCAAGGTCAGCGGAGCTGTCAGTGTTGGTGGGATCATCAATCTGCGAAGGCCTCCGGTCGTCAGAATGCCGTCAGCGGCAGGTTAACTTTCAGTTGACTTGCTTCACCGCTGGCACACGATGACCGCACACCAAAAGGAGGAGAGGATGCTCAGTCGCTTGCTCGCTTTGGCTTTCGTCCTGGCAGGTGCCAACACGGCCATTGCCGATGGGATGAAAATGCCGACTAGCTCTGGTGACCTTAAATGGGAGACAGCACCACCCACCTTGCCGAAGGGAGCGGACACCGTCGTACTCTCCGGCGCCCCCTCCAAAGAAGGGCTGTTCGTTCTGCGCCTAAGAATGCCAAGCGGTTATAAAATTCCCGCATAATCATCCAACAAATGAAGGCGCTACCGTCATATCGGGCAACTTTCACATTGGAATGGGCGACAAACTCGATGAGACGAAGGCGATTGAGCTAACAGCGGGCGGATACGCCGAAGCGCCCGCCAAAATGAATCACTATGGTTGGACAAGCAGTCCTTCCGTTGTTCAAATTCACGGTCAGGAGCCATTCGGGATTGCTTACGTCAATCCAGGCCACGATCCGAGTAAGAAGTAGCGAAACAAACAGACCGTCTCTGTGCTCGCAAGGCAAGAGAAAAGCCCGGACGGTGGTCCGGGCTTTTTTGTTAGTCGTTATCGTGATGAATGACGGCTTTCTCTCAGCTGCCGTCCTCATTTTTCTTTTTTATGACGGTCGTTCTATCACTTTCCCGATGCTCGGCCTCCTTGATGACCGTTGTGCGGTCCCGATCAAATAAGGCCAACCGGAATGAGTTCGGCCGTCGTGACGGCCAAGGGTTACTAGCTAAAGCACCTCTGCGCGAACCCGGGCGACGCCACGATCGGTAATCTCCAAGCTGCGCGCGGCGCCAAGCGAAAGGTCGATGACGCGACCGCGAACCCACGGTCCGCGATCGGTGATACGAACGACCACCGATTTGCTGCTCTTCAGATCAGTGACGCGAACATGCGTGCCGAACGGCAGGTTGCGATGAGCTGCAGTTAGCGAATTCCGATCAAACGTGGCGCCGCTCGCGGTCTTTCTTTTCGAATACGAATAATAGGAGGCCTTCCCGGAGAACACTTGGTTGAAAGATCGAGGGGCTGAATGATCTTCCGAGCTACGCGTCGGCTCTTTCCCAATCCGAGGTAGCGGCTGCGGGCTCTGATTAGTCTGCTCCGGTGGTTCAGGAGCCGGCTCGGCGTGTGCTTTTGGAATGATCGACCATCTCTCATTGAAGTCTTGTGCTGCGGCCGACTCTGCATGTGTCCACATCCAAGCCGGGACTGTCGCAATCGCGGCTATTCTATGAAGAAGACGCATCGTGGGCCTCACTACAAATCGAAAACAAAGGGACAATGCAAACTCATGAGGTGTGTTCCTGAAGACGAATTCATGTGTCGGCAAAAGGTGAGCGCATACCGATGTTGCCGGCCTTGGGAGCGAGATGCGCGTAGGCGCGCCGCAGAAAAGCAGCGGTCTCGTTGCAGCGCATCAGGTGGATCGGCCGCCAGTCCCGGTCGCATCTCTGCAAAAAACAGCGACAATCTCGCAATGAATCCATAGCGCTGCCCGATTTCAGCCGCATCGCGGCCCATGTCCCGGCAAAGGGTCGTGCCCGGGTTGGAGGCGCAACACCGGAGTTTCCTATGTCCGGTCAACTGCGTATTTGCTTTGCCGGTTTCGTTCTTGCTGGCGGTCTTTGGACGACCCCTTCGTTATCCAATCCTCTTGCCGAGCTTCTCAATACCACTTCTCGCGAAGACGCCGCGACGTCTTCCGCGCAAGCGGAATGCTTGCCGCGGCCCGACAGGACGACCGCGGACGGGGCGCATTGGGTCTATCGGTTCGACGGCCACCGTAAATGCTGGTTCCTGACGGAGGGTATCGCGAAGGTGAAGAAGACAGTTCGTCATCGCGGGGCCCAAGATCGCGCCGCGAATTTGGACGAGAACGGGACTGCGCGGCCCAGGCAGAGCGCGGTGGCTGATGCGCGCGCGGAGTTGCTGCGCTCCGCACCGGCAGAGCCTCCTGTACCCGAAATCAAGGTAGCTGATGCCGCTTCCGTACTCGCCATGGGCATCATAATGACTTCAGCGGCCCCCACCATTCTTCACAGCGGCCGGCTTACGCCTGAGCATTCCGTGCCGGGCCAAGTCGACGTTGAGCAGCTCCTCGCGCCCGCGCTCGCCGGCTCACCTCCAGCTATGCCGATGGGCGCGCGCATTTCAGCGGCGCACGACGAGGCACACAGCTGGACGGCAACTTGGTTAGGTGTGCTGCTGATGACGCTTGGTGGCTTCTCGATCCTAAGCTCGAGCCGCACGCTTCGGCAGGCGGTGAGATTACGCCAGTGAGCTGGTGCAACACGCGCGCGACGCCGCGCGATCGATGAATTCCAGGAGTTGGTATAGCCGAATTGCCACACGTACAAAGGATCCGCGCGCCCGCACTTAGATTGGCACTGCCTTAGACGAACATTCGATTACGATGATGGTCCTCGTTTTGGATGGGGCCACCATCATGCGGTACAAAGTTTTCGTGGTGGACAGCAGCCGGCGAGTGATCTGCGCCGCAAAGCTCGACTGCGTTGACGAGCAGGCGGCGAGACGTCGAGCCGAGCAAATGTGTGGCGAGCACGACGTTGAGCTTTGGGAAGGCGATCGATTTATTGCTGTGTTCCGAGGTGCAACGTCGAACGAAAACCGGGGTGACGGCGCGATCCTGAATAGACGGCCGGTCTCGCGGCCGAGTTAGTTCGAACATTGTGAGACCCGCCGGGCCTGGCAGGTTGCCGACATGTCGCAGGGCCACACTTATCGCGGCTCGCCAGCGCGTCTCAAAATTTGGCGTAAAGATTGGCCCCATCAATGAAGAGCGCAATCTTGCTGGGAGATGACATGATGCGTGATCTCTGGAGGAGGAAGTGCCGTGCTGCGGGGGGCGTATATGTGAACCCGCCAATGAGGCGGCACTTCTAAAAACTTTCATCAAAGCCGGACCTCCCGAGGCTATACCGAGATCCTTTAACCTTCAAACAGTTTTGCAGCCGCTAGGACTAATTCGAACACCTCATTCGAGCGAAAACTCTCCCGGGGCGCATAAAAAGGGGTGTCGGCACCTGTGGATTGGGTCAGGCGTTTGAACTATTCTCAGACCGTTCGCAATCCTTTCGCAGTGCAATGTCTGATCAATTCCCAATCTATGATGTCGCCGTGACGAGGCGAGGGCGAGGGTGGACTTGGCGCGTGCGCACCAGCGAAGAGACAGTTGTGATGTGGCAGCCGCGCCACTGCCAGCTACAAAGCAGCTAGGGCGCTTTTTCGGTTGCTGCTCTCGGCCTCCTATGGGTCGACTAGATTGATTACCTCGGGCAGAGCTCGAGGACACTCGCCACCCGGTCACAGCGGGGAATGGCCTCGTAGCGCCTGCTGCCGGGCTTTGCAAACTCGGCTACTCCCAAACTCCAATAGGCCACTAAGGCTAAAACGGGCTAGTGCCGGTGCTGTTCTAGTTAGGATACCCGTAGAGGCAGATCAGACAGTTCACAACGCAACGCCGCCGAGCACGTGGCTCGAAACCTCGGTCTGACAACGGGTCGCACCCGCAATCAATTTCCGTTTTCATGCAAGTGGCTTCTACTTGAATTCGTTTTTCGCATTTTACGAAAGTAACGCACGTGTTGCGCTTGTATGCGTGAAACAACAAACGCAAGCTGTCGGGGGAGCGTGCAGTCGGACAGCTATCTCACCTGATGTGAACAGCTTCATACGCATGCTCGTCAGTTCTTTGTACAAGATCAAATGATGAATACTGAGGTTCAATTTAAGGAGGTCACGCAATGCCCGGATATTTTTCTGGCTACGAAATAGTTGCCGAGACCACGAACTTCCTCGTCACCTGCGAAAACGATCCAGGCGCTCGGCAGCGTGCGCAAAGCATCGCAGCAGTCTGCGAAACGGACCTGTTCAGGCTCAACCAGCTTTTCAGTACGAACTTCGCAGCGGGAATGAGTTCGCCGCACTCCATTTGGGTCGTGGTCTTAAAAGATGATCCGTCAGCGACGGCTAATGGCTGGAACTACGGCTACGAGACGGAAGAGAGCAGTCAAATCTGGATAAGGCGAGCATTCACGCCCCCTCCGCCTCCACCTCCATCGCTCTTCCCTCCAGATCCGCCACCCCTCAGTGGTCCAGATCTCAATGCCGCCGTCGTAGAGTTTCCAAGGTTCGTCTTCGTGGCAGAGCTGGCCGAAATCCTGATGGGGTTCACCGGCTACGGATGGGACGCGGGCGCTTCTCCGGGAGAGGGTCTGTCGAACTTGCTGGGCGCGCTCCTGCATCCGCGAGGTTACTATGATGCCGGCCAGGGGCCCCGAATCAATCAATGGTTAAACGGCGGGAGCGGTAACTCGCCGCGCTTCGACTTCGTATCGACCACCAAGAATACCGACCAAGATATCTACTCCTATGGCTGTGCAATACTGTTCATCAATTATCTCGTCTACCAGCGCGGGATTCCGCTGGAGAAGGTTATTCGCGCGGGCGGCGGCACTCTCGCCGAGACCTATTCGCGTGTCACTGGAGAAGCATCCGGTGCTGCGTACCCAGCTTTCAACGCGCTTCTTGCGGCACACATTCGCAACTCGACAACGAGCAACATGCGACGGGATAACATCTTCCCACTGCTTGATGCGGCGCATCGCAGCATTCAGACCACGCAAGCTGACCCCATCGACAAAGGCCACTTCGATGACCCCAACTCGACTTCCTTCGTGGTGAAGCCCGGACTGATGTGCCCGCCGTCTGCCTACGAGTTCTCCAAGCACGAGCAGCTGGTAGAGCAACCCATCTTCGCTGTAGCGCGAGGGATGGCGAACGCGAGATTTGATTGGAGCATCAATGATTCGCCAGCACCGGTGCACGGGAGCTGGACCCAGCTCACGGTCAACAGTCCACTTACGATCAAGAATCCGGATGGCACGGTGACTACTGTCGCCAACACGACCACCTTCCTCTATGGCATCGTCGATGTCTGGAATGAGAGCGTGCTCTATCTGAAGACATTGAATTGGAACGGAAACACCGATCTGAGCGTAAAGGTGTTTGCACGAGAGGCGGTCGAGCTCGACAGTGACGTATCCGCTGACGAGTCGGTAAGCCTGACGACCGTAACTTGGACGGCTGGGGAGGAGCTGAAGAAAGCACGAAAGAGGTGTAACCCGTTCTATGCGGAGGTAAACGATTCGCTGTGGCATTTGACAGAGAAGCTTAGTGACCTGAAGGACAGACCTGATCCACCGTACGAGCGAGCTGTCCGAGACATCGTCAACGAGGTGGAACGGCTTCAGAAGGCGGTTGATCGCTACTCCGAGGCCGGCGGCCAGACACGGTCGGAGACTTGGCACCAGCTCGGCAACCGGGGCGAGTTGCGCTCGATCGACCCTGTTCCTTCGCTCTTGCGTGTGTCGCGTAGGCGACTGCGGTCGGTAACGCACCGACAAGATCGCGATCGCTCCGAGACTGAGTAGCTACTCGCTTGCTGTAGTGGTGGATGCAGCCCCGAACGAAACAAGCGAATTTGGCGAACTCTTTGGACTGGTGTTGCGCCATCAAGAATTCATCGGTGCAGCGCATATCGCCAGCCATATACTGTGAATCTCTCGCCTCCGGACTTGATGCGTACTTGATGCTCGTATTCGTCGAAATAGCATTACGCGTGTCATCATCGAGTTCATTGCAGAACATGTTTTGGTGCGCGAGCACTGCGCCGCCACCACATTCGCGGAGGAGCCGAAGTGCTTGCGGCGTCTTCACCGGATCGCAAATTCCTGAAACCCATCTATCACGAGATACACAGGGTCGCGCCCTTGCCGCGACTGAATTGAATCGAGGGTGAGAGCAATAATGTAGCGTCCCAGCGTTTGGTGCGCCTCTTTGAGCTGAGTAATTCGCGTATTGACCAAAACGATTTTTCTCTCGCGAATGTACCTGGTGAAATCAACCTTTCGAGTGTTGGCATTCAGCATAGAAGAAGCGGATCGTTTTCTAATACGCCCCAGATGCGCGCCTTGATTTCCTCACGGGTGGAGGCGTAGTTGGGGGAATAGAAGTCATTCTCAAAAAAATGTCGGGCCGCTGGTGGAAGCAGCGGTATGGTTTCTCGAAACAGCGGATTAGGAGTCTTCTTGTGCGTACGGTCATCTAGTAGATCAAGCAGGGTGAAAAGGTTTGCATGCGGAATCATAAAGAGCATGCGGGCACAGAAAGAAAAGCACGGCGCTTGCTTACCGGTCATCTTCTGATTTGTAGTCGAGAATATGTAGCTAAAATCTGAAATGAGTTGTGCTGGGTTGCGACCTGTCGTCTGAAACAGATTGAGCGCAGGGGCGTCCAGGGGGTCGAGACGGCGTTCCAGTCATCCGTGCTTTTCGCTAAGCCCGCTACCGTGGTTCTGTACGAACTCCCGCGGGATGAAACGCGTGTGCTGCTCAAGGTAAGCTTGGTACATCTGCTCCTCGCGTTCGAGCAGCTGCACGAACCTACTATCCCGCCCCCCGGGAGTTGGGCAAGGCTTTTGATTAACCGGGAAGCCCTCCGGAAACAGGCACGATTTGTCCTATTTGTACGCCACACCTACCCAGCAGCCATACCTGCGCCCTCGATTTCTATATTGCTGCTGACCTCTGCGATTTATTGCCTCAAACCGGATCAGGGTTGGGGGCGGAGGCATGAACGGTGAAAACGAAGAGCCTCCGACCGAGGCGATAGGACCGCCAAGTAGTGGTGAGATGCCGCCTGCCACAAAGCGGCGTCGCAAGAATCGTGGCGTGCCGCCGCCCGCGACGTTCGATATCGATGCGCTGCCGGCCAGCTCCAATTTAACGGCATTAGAGACGGCCGCCGTTATCCGGCGGACGCCTGGCGCACTGGAGCAGTGGCGGCGTGATCCGAACCACCCGCTGAAATGGCGCTACGTCGAGGGCCGCCCGCTCTATCGTGTCGATGCGGTGCGTGACTATTTGGCCGGACAAAACCACTAAGCCGCTTCGGCTGCATAGTGTTCGCGAAGCCGGCCGAGCAGTTCGGCCTTGATTGGATCGAGCGGATTCGTTCGCTGCAGGCGCACGGCCCCGCCGACCCTGATCGCGCCAACCAATTCCGCGATGTAGTCATGAGCTGCTTCAAACGCCATCTTGCGAATGATCCACTGTTCGTCGTGATTGTAGACTTGATCGATTCCGCCAGGCTTTTGCCCGACACACAGTCGCTGGATCTCGTTATCGTAGCCGCAGCGTGACATGACAGTGCGGAGAGTGCGCCTCAAGTCATGCATGGTAAACTTGGCGACACCCGACTCCTTGACCAGCCGGTTGACCATCTTTGTGAAGCCCGACATCTGGCCGCCGGTCTTTGGTGACGGGAAGACATAGTCGGACGTGGCCCGTTGGAAATGCTTCGCAGCCGCAAGCACCTCGTCAACGAGGCGCGTGCGCGGCACATCGTGGTGCAGACCCATTTTTGTCCATGCCGCATCGAAGGTGATCCGGTCGTCCATGATGTGCTTCTGCCACTCGATGATGGTCGGCTCGCTCCGGCGCGCGCCGCCGAGCAAGCACATCCTTGTCAGTAGCCCAAAGGTGCCGAGCTTGCCGGACGCATGCCAAACCTTGATGATTTCTTCATCGCTCAGTGCGCGGCCCTTGGTTCGGCGTCCCACTCTTTGCGCACGAGTTTCCTTGGGCTCGCGATAGCCAGCTAGCACATTGTGGTCGACATAGCCCTCGCCGACGCACCATTCGAGGAACGTGTGGGTGTGCTTGCGCAGGTCCTTGGCCGCGCCGCGCTTGCCGGTCTTGGCGACGCGGTCGACTGCCGCCATGATTTGCCGCCGCTTCAAGTCGCCCACGCCGATTTCGGCCTGCTGCTTGAGCCCGCGCCGCAATGCCGACATGGCTGCCTTCCAGTTGACGACCTGACGTCCGGTCAAGGACGTCTGGTAGGGACCATCTTCGGCGATGAGGTCCGCCAGGATGGTGCGTTGCTTCTCGGCTGCCTGTTGCCGCCTCGCCTCCCGTTTCGCATCGTTGGGGTCCGTGCCCTTGACCACCTCGCCGGCGGCGATGGTGGCAGCCTTGCGCGCGGCCTTCTCATTGTACTTGGGCCACGGGCCGAGGGTCTTACGCTGGGTCCCTCTCACCCCCGGCTTGGTGAAGAGGTAGACCCAGGTTCGGCCGCCGGTGGCGCGCATGCGCAGAGCGAGGCCGGGCAGCTTGTCATCGTGGAGATAATGCTGGGTCTTGCCGAGCGGCAGCGTGGCGTTGCGGATCACCGCATCGGTGAGTGTTAGCTGGTTGGTCGGCTCTGGCATGACTCTTTCCCCACCTTTTGTGCCCCGGCGTGCCCCGCGAGGCGAAAATCGCGCCCTATCAGAACCGGCCCTCCAAGCTTCACTGTGTGCCCCAAAAAGGAACGACCGAGAGACCGTAGCTCGGACCCTCCCTCATCTTTGTGCCCCAAGGGAAAAATCTGAGGGGGCACAACAGGGGCACACAAAATGCAGTATGGCCGCTTATGGCTCACTGAGGCTTAAACAGCCATAAGGCACTGTAAGAAAATGCATTATTTCGACAAAACTATGGCTACGTGGGGCCCGCTTGGATCTACAGATTGTGGTTCACACGGGAGAGGTCCAAGGTTCGATCCCTTGTGCGCCCACCATCCACCTTCCTGAACTCTCCTGATTGCCGGCCCACCTGATTGCCGACCCATCCTCGACGCCTGGTGGCGTGTCGGGACCGTCTCAATCAAAAATGTCGAAAACAACCCCATGCACAGTAGCCGACCTCAGTCGGATCAAGGGGTTACAATGATACTATTTTTCCGAAATCGGATTTGACTCGTCGGGCAAAACACCGGCATGATGGCATCGTCGCGGTGGCCTGAGCGGAAGTATTGGTCATCGCCTTTGCACCGGCTTTTGTTTTGCGGATGATGTCATGTCGTCATTGCGAGCGGTGCCACTCCGGTTGACGCGCACGCCATCTCCAGCCCTACGCAGCCCGCGCCGGCCGCCAGGCTGCGTAGAGACCGACGAACGTCCCGATGGCGACCAGCGCTGCCGCCAGCAGCAGCTGCAATTCCCCGTCGTCGGTGGTGCCTACGGACGATACGAGTCTGCTCACGACGACGAACAGCACCCCCACGGAGGCTGCTGCGCCCACGCCGAGATAGGCAAGCTCGCGCGTCAGGTTGCGGCCGAGAAGTCCGAGTGCCGTGAAATACATCGCGCAGGCGTTGGGATGAACGAACAGGGCAATGCGCGCGTAAGGACCGTAGGCGTCGAGGAGGGACTCACACCGGTTCAGCGCCGCCTTTGAGGCGACCCGCTGCAACAGCGGTCGGAAAAAACGAGCCTGCCCGTAACTCAGGACGGCGCCCACGATGATGGCCAGCCACGCCACGATAAAGACGGAGACGTCCGCGGGCTTCGGATTGAGTGCCACGGACATCAAGATGAGAGCGGTTCCGGGAAAATAGCCAAAATACGGGAAGACCGACTCCAGCAGCACGCAGACGAAGATGAAGACCGGAAACCACGACGAACCGGTCGCATCCTGGACGATGGCGTTCAGGTCGAAAAGATCAGTCCTGTACAGGACGAGATACATGCACATGGCCAACCCGGCCAGCGCGTAGAACGGCAACGCTCCCGACAGAAACCGCCTCATCCAGCAGCCATCGCGCCTTGTTGCGCGGACACAGCGGAAACCATCGACAAACGCCCCCTACCCAATCGACAAAATCTCGATCTCCTGCGCACCCGACCCCACGACATCCCCGACCGCCTTCCCCATCAGCGACTTCGCCACAGGGGCCACGAACGAGATCGAGCCGGCCTTGGGATCGGCTTCATCCTCGCCGACGATGCGATAGATTTGCACGCGCCCATCGGCGCGGCTGAAGGTCACCGTGCTGCCGAAGGCGACGATATCGGTCGAGGCCGGAGCGGGAATGACCTGCGCCGTGCGCAGCCGTTCGGCGAGATAGCGGACATCACGCAAAGGCGCCGCCGATTGCCGGCGCTTTTCGTTGACGTCCTCGATGGCCTGCGCGGCTTCATAGGCCTCGCGCGCGTCCTGAAGCTGTCTTTGCAGCGCCTGCAAGCCCGCTTCCGTCACGAGGTTTGGATGCGGCGAGATCGGCCGATCCGGCAACAGCGTCTCGGCGGCGGTTTCCGCGCTCTCTTCTTTGGTAAAGGCAACGCTCAAGTCGAAAATCCTGTCGAACTGTTCGGGCTCACGGCCCGCGCCTTCGCGCCGCGAGGATCGCGGCGGGCAAAAGCTGGCGATCATCCCGGATCATATCTCAAGTACGACGAAACGGCGCAGCTTGAAGACGATGTCCGGCATGGCCTGCCGGAACCGCGTGGCGTCCCGGAATGTGGTCGAGAACGGCGCGAAGGTGATCATCGCATTCCAGTGCCTGTAACCGTAGACCGTCACGGAGGCACCGGTCGCCGGAAAATTCTCCAGCTTGCGCAGCTCACCCAGGACGAGATCGGCGATCGCTTCCGCAGGCAGCAACTGCTTGCCATCAGGCGTCGTGGCGATCTTCGCTGGGGGCTCGACCGGATTCGCGGGGGCCAGCGTCGCATCGGGCGCGTTCCCGGAATTGTTTTCGGGCTTGTTCTCGAGCGTGGCCGGCGGCGTATCGGGGGCGGACTCGACAAACTCAAAACCGTTCGTGGGCGCGGTCGGCGGCGGAACCTCGATGAGGGGCGGCGGCGCAACACTTTCTGAGGTGCGCTTGTTGCCTCCCAGGATGCTGCTGATCATGGCCACAAGGCCAGCATCCCTCACGTCGTCACTCATTACTTCCCCCAGGCTCCGGCCTACTCTAGCACCGCTCGCGCGGACCGCCACTGGGATGTATGGCCGGATTCCGTCCGGCCAAGGTCCTATTTCAAGTCCGTCACGCGGTGACACCGGCGGCGCGATGCCCGATCACGCCGCGCCGCCGTGCGATCCGTCACTGCTTGTCGAACGGAATGTATTGCTGGTACTGCTTGGGCACCGAGCTGCGGTAGCGCGCGGGCACCGTGCCACTGTCGACCGAGTGATCGATCTCCTGCTGCCGCGTCATCTTCTTCTTCGCCGGCTTCTTCGACGCACTCTTTTTGGAGTCGGTCGGCTGGCTGGAAGCGTCATTGGTGGCGCCCGGCGCGGTCGTCGTCGCTGCCGGCGCGGCATTTGTCGTCGCAGGCGCCGCGGTTCCGGCGGCGGCTGGTGCGCCCTGCGCCAACGCGAGCGGTGTCTGCATGAGAAGCGCCAGCGCTGCTGTCGCAGCCAGCAAGTATGATTTCTGCATTAGAACCTCCAAAATACCTGATCCGAATAAGGCAAGCGTAGTTCTCCGGGATCGACGCGTGCAAGTCCGTTCACGATAGGCTCGAACCCCATCGTGAACTGTGGCCGAGATCACATTGCCGGCGGCAGGCTGCGTCATGATGTGCCTTGTCGCGAACGCAAGGCATTCTGGCGACACCAACACGGGCATGACTGCGCAACAGACGAGCCAGGCTCGCTGACATTCCCACCCACTCGCTCTCAAAGGAGACCGACATGCGTCGCACCATCCTCACTCTCGCATCGCTCGCGGCCCTGCTCGCCGTAGCATCCCCGGCCGCCCAGGCACATCCTGCGAACGACCGATATTGCATCCAGGGCCGCTCGTGGGGTTACCCCGGCAATTGCCAGTTCGCCAGCTATCAGCAGTGCCTCGCTACCGCCTCCGGCACGTCGTCCTATTGCGGTATCAACCCGCGCTACGCGTTCTCGCAGCAGCGCGACTACTGACGAGTTGGCGGCGGGGGGGGGGGGGGGGGGCGCGCGGCGCCGCGGGGGGGGGGGGGGGGGGGGGGGGGGGCCGCCCCGCGGCCGGGGGGGGGGGGGGGCCCGGCCGCCCCCGCCCCCCCCCGCGCCCCCCCCCCCCCCCCCGCGGCGACGGCCACCTCACGCCCCCCGCCGCGGCGG
>NZ_JBVVPT010000030.1:0-91260 GCF_055811715.1 Bradyrhizobium sp. WSM4872
AGGCGGGATTGGGGGGCGATCCAGTTGCCCAATACGCTCCGGGGGCCGTGAGGGCGCGATGCTCTTGCCCACGCTCCGTCATCGCGAGCGTAGCGAAGCAATCCAGGCTGCCGCTGCGGAGAGACTCTGGATTGCTCCGCTACGCTCGCAATGACGACCGGGAAGGAGCGGTGCTCTATCTGCCCAGCCCTGTCCCTGGATCAATACGAAATCTTCGGCGGGAGCTTCTTCGCCTTGGCGATGATGTCGCCCACCGACTTCTCCGAGGGCAGGATGCGGAGCAGCTTTTTCTTCTCGTTGGCGTCCCGCATGCTCTGGGCGAGCCTTGCCGGATTTCTGTAGGCGAGCTCGCGCACGGTGGTGACGCCGGCCGCGCGGACCAGGCCGACCTTGGCCCGGCCCATGCCGGGGATGCGCATGTAGTCGGAGACGTTGGCCCATTCCAGCAGCAACTGCTCGCTGATGCCGGTCTTGGCGGAGAGAGCCTTGCGGCCCTTCACAGTCGAAGCCGCCTCGAGCAGCGCGTCGGTGGTGCGGATACCCTGCGCCTTCAACTTGTTGGCGGCAAAGGCCGACAGGCCCTCAATCTCGGAGATCGGATATGTCATGATACTCGATGTGAAATGCGCAGGCGTCAGGCGAACTGGCTGAGGCCCGGGGTCCCCGCGATGATCTTGCCCATCTGATCCGCTCCGATTTTGTCTCGGCCGAAGCGAAAAAGTTCACGGGCGATGTTCTGAATCTCGGACATGCCAAGTCCCAGGCTCATCAGGCGCGTGCCCACCGCCATCAGGCCGCCGCCCATCAGCCGCGACAGTCCTCCGCCGCTGCCGGACGCCTCGATTGCCGCTTCTGCACCCGGAATCTGGTCGATCAGGACCTGGACGCTGTCGGAAGGACCCTCGTTGCGGAGGAAGCCCAGGATAATGCCGACCGTCTTTTCGGCGACAGCACTATCTATGCTGGCGTTTGTCGCCAGCCGCCCGATTAGCTCGTCCATATGGCCGCCCCTCAGCCGGTTCACATGCCGGAGTATTGCTTTCGAAAATGATCTTGAGCCGGTGTGATGTGAAATACAAGCGATGAACGCCATCAACGATCCGATTCAGTCTCGAACGCGCGAGAAGTGTTGCAGCGATGCAAGAGCGGAGATGAAATCGGCAAAAAAATGCCGCGATGCGAATGCGTCGTTCCTACTTTCGGCGGATGTCACCCGCATGTTTCCGACGATGTTGCATGCCCGGAGCGCGTTGAATGGTTTCAATCAGCGCGCGATAAGCGTTAAACTACGGAACTGGTGCATTCGAGTTTCGATATGCGAAACAGGGCAGAGAGATCAGGGAATAATGACCGCACAGGACAGCAAGCTCGGTGATACCGACGAGAAGATCTTCGTCGGTAAAGGAAACGAGCAGGCATGGCTGACGCTGGCGTTCGCCAATCGCCACGGCCTCGTCACGGGTGCAACCGGAACCGGCAAGACGGTCTCGCTGCAAGTCATGGCGGAAGGATTTGCGCGCGCCGGTGTTCCGGTCTTCGCGGCCGACATCAAAGGCGATCTTTCCGGCATCTCCGAGGTCGGCGAAGCCAAAGATTTCATCGTCAAGCGCGCCACCGAGATGGGACTGACGTTCGAGCCCGACCAGTTCTCGACGGTGTTCTGGGACGTGTTCGGCGAGCAGGGCCACCCGGTGCGGGCGACCGTCACCGAAATGGGCCCGCTGCTGCTCGCACGTATGCTCGACCTGAACGACGTGCAGGAAGGCGTGCTCAACGTCGCCTTCCGCGTCGCCGACGACAACGGGCTGACGCTGATCGACATGAAGGATCTGCGCGCGCTGCTCGATGCCATCGTGCCCGATGCCGGCAAGAAAGGGGCGGATGCCGAGGAGAGCCCGCTTGCCGAGATCAAGAAGGCGGCGCAGGGTTTTGGCAACGTTACCAAGGCCACGGTCGGCACCATCCAGCGCCAGCTTCTGGTGCTGGAGAACCAGGGCGCCACCAAATTCTTCGGCGAGCCGGCGCTGACGCTGAAAGACTTCATGAAGACCGACCGCGACGGCCGCGGCATGGTCAACATCCTCGTCGCCGACAAGTTGCTGCAGAGCCCACGGCTTTACGCGACATTCCTGCTGTGGATGTTGTCGGAACTGTTCGAGGAGCTGCCCGAGGCTGGTGACTTGCCCAAGCCGAAGCTGGTCTTCTTCTTCGACGAGGCGCATCTGTTGTTCAACGACGCGCCCAAGGCGCTGATGGACAAGATCGAGCAGGTGGTGCGCCTGATCCGCTCCAAAGGCGTCGGCGTCTATTTCGTGACGCAAAACCCGGTCGACGTGCCCGACCGCGTGCTCGGACAATTGGGCAACCGGGTGCAGCACGCATTGCGCGCCTTCACCCCGCGCGACCAGAAGGCGGTCGCCGCAGCGGCCCAGACCTTCCGGCCCAACCCGAAGCTCGACACTGCCAAGGTGATCATGGAGCTCGGCAAGGGCGAGGCGCTGGTCTCGTTTCTCGAAGGCAACGGCACGCCGGCGATGGTCGAACGCGTGATGATCCGGCCGCCATCGGCGCGGATCGGACCGATCACGCCGGAAGAGCGCAAGGTGATCATGGATGCAAGCCCGGTGAAGGGCAAATACGACACTGCTGTCGATGCAGAGTCCGCCTACGAGATGATCCAGAAGCGCATTGCCGGCACGGCTGCGACTGCGGATGCTTCGGCGGGCGGCGGAGGCGGCGGCATCCTCGGCCAGATCGGCTCGATCGTCGGCACCATCTTTGGCACCAACGTCAAGCGCGGCCGCCTGTCGACGGGCCAGGTCATCGCGCGCGACATGACTCGATCGGTCACCAATCAGGTGATCGGGGGGATGGCCGCCAATATCGGCAAGTCGGTCGCCGGCCAGCTTGGCGGCTCGATCGGCCGCACGCTGGTCCGCGGCGCGCTCGGCGGCTTGCTGCGCAGGTAGGCAGAAAGCCTCGTTTGAGGCAATTCCTGCGCAAACCCGCCGCTTGTGCTCGGCGGGTACAAATTCGGGTGATCAGGACTCTCCAAGCGTCCGTCGGTCTGCTAGGTGCTATGGCCCCTGACTGGACCTCACTGTGACCTCACCTGAATCTTTCGTTCGACCCGGCGCATTCCGAACCCTGTCGCTGCGTGCGCCGCTCGACCTGCTCTTCCTGCTCTGCTGCTTCATCCTGGCTGCCGACGTCCTTGGTCCCGAGATCTTCGGGCACGGCAAAACCAAGGACTACGGCCTGTGGTACTGGGCCGGGCAGCAGGTCCTTAAGGGTGCGCCGCTCTATCCCGGCGACATCCATGCGTACTTCGAGTTCATCTACCCACCGCTGCCGGCAATCCTGCTGGCGATCCCGAGCTGGTTCGGCAAGATCGCGCTCTACACCGTGCTGTCGATCCTGAATATTGTGGCTTGGTGGTACACCGGGATGTTCTCCAATGCCATGACCGGTTCGGGCCGCAGGCCCGGCCCCTGGCTGGAGGCGCTGCCCGCTCTCGTCACCGTGACTTTCGTGTTCGACATGTTCGATCTCGGCCAGCCGAACCTCGTCCTGCTAGCGATGATGCTCTACGGCTTCTGGAGCTTGCAGCATCAGCGCTCCTGGCTCGCAGGCTTCATGTTCGCGCTCGCCACCGCCATCAAGGTGTTTCCCATTGCGGTGCTGCCCTATCTGGTCTGGCGGCGAAACTGGGGAGCCGCCGTCGCGACAGTCGCCCTCACCGGCATACTTCTCTATATCGTGCCGGGCCCCATTCGCGGCTTCGAGCGCAACGCCGCCGAGGTCAAGACCTGGTATCAGGGCATGGTCGGGTCGAGTTCGGAAAAAGGATTTGGCCAGCGCGACGAGCAGAACTGGTCGTGGGTGAACCAGTCACTGATTGCTGTCACGCACCGGCTGGTCCGGCCCATCAACTACAATCAGGAGGATACCAACAAGCGGCCGCGCACGATGAATGTCATCGACGTTGATTACAGGACGGCGAACTGGATCGTGCTGGCGCTGTCGGCGTTGCTCGGACTCGGCTTCGTCGCGGTCATGCCAGGGCAAGCGCGGCGTACGGCGCGCTCGGACGCCGAGGAGCTCGGCATTCTATTCTGCCTGATGACGGTGGCATCGCCGCTGGCGCGGCAATACTATTTCATGTGGCTGTTCTTCCCGATGACGGTGCTGATGCATCGTGCCGCCTTCGACGAGCGGGCGAACGTGAGGCTGGGAACCTGGCTCGCCCTTGGCGCCGCCGGCATCCTCATGCTGCTGGCGCTGCCGTGGTTTCCCAATGTCTTCCAGGCCTGGGGCAATAACCTCGTCGCCACCGCGATTCTCGCAGCTAGTCTCGCATGGCACATCCGGCATCCGCCGGTTGCGGCTGGCCCCAACGCCGCGGGAGCGCTAAAAGCCGATAGTTCTTGAGAGACTTCTTGAGTCCCGACGTCTTGGGATTCGAACGCAGGGAATACGACCAATGCCAAATGCGCAGCTTCAATCGGTGCTCGACCACATCGACAAGGAGTTCGACAACAGCCTGGAGCGCCTGTTCTCGCTGTTGCGGATCAAGTCGATCTCCGCCGATCCGGCCTTCGCGGCCGATTGCAAGGCGGCGGCCGAGCATCTTGCCAGGGACATCGCGAGCCTCGGCGTTGCGACTGAAGTGAGGCCGACCGCCGGCCATCCCGCGGTCGTCGGCAAGAGCGTCGCAGGCGGCCGGCCGCATGTTCTGTTCTACGGCCACTATGACGTGCAGCCGGTCGATCCGCTCGAGCTCTGGCACCGTCCGCCATTCGAGCCTGTTGTGACCGACCATGCCGACGGCCGCAAGATCATCGTGGCGCGCGGCGCCGAGGACGACAAGGGCCAGGTCATGACCTTCGTCGAGGCCTGCCGCGCCTGGAAGAAGGTGACGGGGTCGCTGCCGATCGACGTCACGTTCCTGATCGAAGGCGAGGAAGAAGTCGGCTCGAAGAACTTCGTGCCCTTCATCGAAGCCAACAAGGACGAGTTTAAGGCGGACTACGTGCTGGTCTGCGACACCGGCATGTGGGACCGCGACACGCCGGCGATCACGACCTCGCTGCGCGGTCTGCTCTATGAGGAGCTCAAGATCACCGCCGCCAATCGCGACCTGCATTCCGGCGTGTTCGGCGGCAGCGCGATGAACCCGATCCGGGTGTTGACCAAAATTCTCGGCGGGCTGTTCGACGATGACAACCATATCACCATTCCCGGCTTCTATGACGGGGTGAAGGACACCCCGCCGGATATTCTCGCGCAGTGGAAGAAGCTCGACTTCACACCAGACACGTTCCTCAAACCCGTTGGGCTATCGATACCGGCAGGCGAGAAGGGCAGGCTCCTGGTCGAGCAGGCTTCCACGCGTCCGACCTGCGACGTCAACGGCATCTGGGGCGGTTACATCGGTGAGGGCTCGAAGACGGTGATCCCGTCGCACGCGTCGGCCAAGGTCTCGTTCCGATTGGTCGAAGGCCAGGATCCGCAAAAGATCCGCAAGGCTTTCCGCGAGTACGTGACGGCGCGCATTCCGGGAGACTGCAAGGTCGAGTTCGGCGACCATTCTGCCGGGCCCGCGATTGCGCTCGACTGGAACATGAAGCCGCTCGCCGCGGCCAAGACCGCGCTGACCGAGGAATGGGGCAAGGAGACCGTGCTGATGGGATCGGGCGCCTCGATCCCGATCGTCGCCGACTTCAAGCGCGCGCTGGGGCTCGACTCGCTGCTCGTCGGTTTCGGCCTCGACGACGACAACATTCACTCGCCGAACGAGAAGTACGACCTCCGCAGCTTCCAGAAAGGCATCCGTTCCTGGGCGCGCATCCTCGCGGCGCTGGCGGAGGTGAAGTAGGCGCAGCTCTCTATCCTCGTCATTGCGAGCGTAGTGAAGCAATCCAGAAATCTCTCCGCGGAGACAGCCTGGATTGCTTCGTCGCTTCGCTCCTCGCAATGGCGGGGCCAAATAAAAACGCCGCCCGGAATTGGGCGGCGTTTCATTCCAAAAGGCGTAGAGGTTCGTTGAGCGCTACCCTACACCAAATCCCGAAAATCTCAAGACCGGTAGCCCGGAAGCTCGCGGTCCAGCTTGCGAAGCAGCGGCGGCCATACCAGCTTGGTCGCGCGCAGCTCGGCGCGGTCGCGGTTGGCGAGCAGCTCGGTGTTCTTCTCGATCGCAATCTCCTCGACCGGATAGATAGGCGTGCCCAGCGCGCGGGTCCGCACCTGCATCGAGCAGGCCCGCTCGAGATGGTACATGCGCTCGAAGGCCGAGGCCACCGAGCGCCCGACCGTCAGCGTGCCGTGGTTGCGCAGCAGCATGTGGTTGTGGTCGCCGAGGTCCTTCTGCAACCGCGGCCGCTCGTCATGGTCGAGGGCGATGCCTTCGTAGTCGTGATAAGCGAGGTCGTGGGTGACGAGCTGGGCGGTCTGGTTCAGCGGCAGCAGGCCTTCGGCGCTGCTCGAGACCGCGGTGCCGTCGAGGGTGTGGAGATGCAGCACGCAGATGGCGTCTTCGCGCACCTCGTGGATCGCCGAGTGGATGGTGAAGCCGGCGGGGTTGATGCTGTACTCGCTCTCGGAGAGCTGGTTGCCGTGCAGATCGACCTTGACGAGGCTCGACGCCGTGATCTCGTCGAACATCAGCCCGTAGGGGTTGATGAGGAAATGATGGTCGGGGCCGGGCACGCGCGCGGAGATGTGGGTGTCGACCAAATCGTCCCAGCCGTAGAGCGAGACGAGGCGATAGCAGGCGGCGAGATTGACCCGTTGCTGCCACTCGGCCTCCGTCATGTTCGACGGCACTTCCT
Organism: Bradyrhizobium sp. WSM4872; assembly: GCF_055811715.1. Classification (NCBI taxonomy): domain Bacteria; kingdom Pseudomonadati; phylum Pseudomonadota; class Alphaproteobacteria; order Hyphomicrobiales; family Nitrobacteraceae; genus Bradyrhizobium; species Bradyrhizobium sp. WSM4872. The sequence goes on from NZ_JBVVPT010000030.1 coordinate 6,834, forward strand.
TCAGGCGCGCTTCCGCTGGCGACATGGCTGATCTCTCCGAACATCGTTGTTGCGGGAGGGAGCGTAGTCTTGCCGCGAGCTGCCAGCAAGGCACACAAAGCGCGGCAGTCCAGCGTAGCCCGCATGAGCGAAGCGACATGCGGGGCTGCCTGATAGGCCCCGGATGTCGCTGGCGCTCATCCGGGCTACGGTCCGGAGGAATTTATTACGGCGCCGGGATCGAGAGCAGGCTGGAAATGCTGCTGCCGCGGATGTCGTAGACGCGGGCGAACACCACGTCGTCGCGCTTGATCTCGACCAGCACGGGCGCGGTGAGGCCCTTGCAGTAGAACTCACCGAGCGTCATGGCGAAATCGGCGGCATTGGAATCCCAGCCGATGGTGAAATCGGGGCCGAGCGCGACCTGGGCGGGGCGCTGGGGACCGCACACGGCGACTTTCCATTTGCGGTTACGCGGCGGCACTTCCTGGCGTTCGATCAGCTGCTCGCGCAATTCGTCGGAGGCCTGCTTCAGGGCGAGGCCCCAATAATCCAGCATGAAGCGGTCGTCGGCGCCGCGCACGGTGCCGGCGATGTGGTTGAAGTGGGTGTATTGATAGGGATGCAGCCGGATCATCTCGGCGAGCGAGAGCGCAAGGCCAAAGCAGAAGGTGGCGAGCACGACCGGCTGCCAGGTGCGGTGATTGGCGCGCAGGCGCTCCATGGCCCAGCCAAAGGCGACGCCGCCGAGCACCGCCATCGGCGGGATCACGAAGACGAAATGGCGAATGCCGTTGTACAGCGCCGGCCGCTTCACCATCGCGATCGCCAGCGGCAGCGTCGCGGCGAGCGTGAGCATCAGCAGGATGGTCTTGCGGCGGGCTGGAACCTCGCGGCGCGGCAGCATAGCGAAGGTGCCGATCACGGCGCCCAACATCAGCACCAGCATCACCTCGGGCAACTGAAGTGCGAACAGCGTCGGCAAATAGGACCAGGGCATGTCGGGCACGGATACGATCGCGCCGTCGAACATCTCCTTCCAGGGCTTCTCGAAGAAGTGCGAGAAGTAGGTCAGCGCCTCGAAGGGATTGCCGGGCTCCATGATTGACCACGGCCAGATCAGCCCCATCACGAGGTAGCCGAGCACGAGGCCGGGCAGCAGCACGTAGACGACATGAGCGAAGCGTCGGACCGATTCACGCAGGCCCTCGGTGCGCAGTTCCTCCAGGAACAGCGGCATGAAGCCGATCACGGCATAGACCAGCGCAAGGCCGCCGAGGATGCGGGTGCCGAGCGAGAGGCCGGCACCAAGGCCGACGATCAGGATCGTGCGCGGCGACGGCTGCGGATATTCCTCGGCAAGGCGAACGAGGCCCAGCATCAGGATGATCATGGCCACCGCGAAGGGCGCATCCTTCGGGTTCATGAACATGTGGCCGTAGAAGATCGGGCAGAGCGCGAGCAGCAAGAGTGAGGCAAGTCCCGCAAGGGGACCGCCGACACGGCGGCCGAGCCGCCACGTCACCGCAAGTCCGATCACGCCGACGACGGCGCCCACCAGACGACGCGTCTCGAACAGCTCTAGCGGAATCACCTTGTGCAGGAGGGCCGCGACCATGTCGAAGCCGCCGCCATACATGTAGAGGTTGGCGAAGGAGAGTGCCGCGGTGTCCTTGAAACCGGAACCGAACATGCGCAGCAGCAGGTCGGCATATTCGGCGTGGGTGTAGTCGTCCCAGCCGAGCCCGTAGTCGCGGAAGGTCAAGCCTGCAATGACGGCGACCGCAGCCAGCACCAGCATGGCGAGATCGTCGCAAGTCCGTTCAACCGAGCGCCGCAGAGGCGTGTCGATCGCCGAAGTCGTGATGGATGTCATGGCTATTGGTGACCCGGAATCCCCTCTTGGCCCTGCTGGTGCGCGCGGGCCTGCTCCCCGGAATCCCTATAGCGCAGTTCCATTACCAAGTAATTGGGCATTATGGCTAAATTCCTGATGCAACGCAGCAAATCCGACCAACGCGAGAGCAGCTTAAAAGTAGTGAGCCGTAGCTGAAGGGAATGTGAATAAGTCTCTGATTTCCTTTCCTTTAGGAACGCAGGCTATAATTCGACGTTGGCGTGGAACACCGGATGACGGTATCGTGGCGTGACGAGGGTCGCGTATGGCTGCGCGGCCGGGGGTGAGTTCGATGGCGTTGGCATTGTTGATCGCGGGGATTTTCGCCGTTTTGGCGGGCCTCCTTGCGATCCTGTTCGGCTTCACCGTCAGGGAATTCAGTCTCGGCAGTACCCTCATAATCTCCGGCACCATCGGCGTCTGCTCCGGAATGTTACTGGCCGGCCTCTACGTCGTGGTCGCGGAATTGAAGGGCATGGCCCGCCGGTTGGCTGGATCCATCGCACCGTCCGACGTTCGGGTCAGGCCCGTGCTGCCGGGTCTCGGGATGGCTGGAACGCCTGGCCCCGTGCCTGCTGAGCCGGCGGGCGCAGAGAAGATCGAGCCGGCGCCGCCATTGCCGCCCGCAGGACCGCCGCCGTGGCAGAACGAGGCAGCCGCGCGCGAGCGTCCGCGCGTCGAGCCTCCGCCAGCGCCGGAGGCTCCGAGCCCGCCTGAAGTTCCGGAACCGCCGCGCCGGCGCAACCTGATGTTCGCCTCGACCTCCCGCAAGGAGCGCGAGCGCGCGGAGGCGAAGACCGGCGAGGGCTTGCCGCCGCTGCCGCATGCCGAGCCGCCAGCAGAGCCTGCCGCGCCGGAGAGTCCGCCTGCGAGCTTTGACGACGCCTGGCCGAAGCCGGACCGTGTGAGGCCTCCGGAGCCGCCGCCCGCCGCGCGGCGCCCGCCGCCGCGCTCGCCGTCGACCTTCGCTGAGACTGCTCCGCCGCCCGCACCCGAGCCGGCGGCCGCGGCCGAACAGGCGCCCGTGACCGTGCTCAAGTCCGGCATCGTCGACGGCATGGCTTATTCGCTCTATTCCGACGGCTCGATCGAAGCCCAGATGCCGGAGGGGATGATGCGCTTTGCCTCAATCGACGAACTGCGCTCCCACCTTGACCAGCGTGGCGCTTGAGAGCTGGTGCAGGCAAATCTGGCGCAGCCAAGTAAAGCGCTGGCGTTCTTGTTGCTTCGTCAGTAAATCAGCCCATAATCGTTAGTCGTTCCATTTCAGCCGTACGTATTGTTGACACGGAATACTCTGACGTCGTCTCTCCCGTGAGACGCAAGGTGGAGAAAGGCGGGGCCGATGTCGGATGCCGGGGCCAAGAATTTCGTTGAGCTGACGGCGGGCATCGTGTCTGCCTATCTCAGCAACAATCCGACACCTGCGGCTGAGATTCCGAACCTGATCAGCCAGGTGCATGGCGCGCTGGTGCGCGTTTCGTCAGGCCGCACCGAGACGGCGCCGCTCGAGCCGGCGAAGCCGGCGGTCTCGCTGAAGAAGTCGATCGCGCCCGATTATCTGGTCTGTCTGGAAGACGGCAAGCGCTTCAAGTCGCTGAAGCGCCATCTGCGTACCCAGTACAACATGACCCCGGAGCAATATCGCGAGAAATGGGGCCTGCCGGCCGATTATCCCATGGTCGCGCCAAACTATGCGGTGGCCCGCTCACAGCTTGCGAAGCAGATGGGACTGGGACAGCAGCAGCGGAAGCGGAAGTAGAATTTCTACGACGCTTCCGCGAGCGCCTCTTTCGCGTCCGTCTTGATGCGCTCGACCATCGAGCGCAGGCCGTTGGAACGCTGCGGCGTCAGATGATCGCGAAAGCCGAACTCGTCGAATACGGCAATGGCGTCGGTCGCAAGAATCTCCTGCGGCGTGCGGCCGGAGTAAAGCGACAGCACGATCGCGACCAGCCCGCGCACGATGTGGGCGTCACTGTCGCCGCGATATCTCAGGACCGGCGGGCCGCCATCGCGATGATCGATCAGCTTCTGAAGCCAGACCTGGCTGACACAGCCATTCACCTTGTTCTCGGCCGAATGCTCGGCCTCGGACATCGGTTCCAGGGTGCGGCCGAGCTCGATGACATACCGATAGCGGTCGTCCCACTCATCCAGAATCTCGAAATTATCCCTGATTTCGTCGATCGTCGTCATGCTTGGCCCAAAGTTCCCGTTCAGGCCAATATAGGGACGCAAAGCGCCGAAATCGATAGGGTTTGGGCGCTAATTCGCCGTCGCGGGCGCCGGGCCGCGCCATTCCAGCGCGAGGTCGTCCTGGGACAGGGTGTCGCGCGGCGCCTCGCTGGTTGCGGTATCGCCTTCGCCGGCCAGCGCGATCGAGCCGGTGTGGTCGGGCGCCTTCTTGTCGGTCTTCTCGAGCTGCTCTTTCTTGTCGTTGATGATCTGGTAGATCTTCTTCGCGCCGTCCTGCGCGCGCTGGCCGATGATGGTCGCGGCCTGTCCGCCGACCTCGCAGGCTGCCGGCTGGCGCTTGCAGAACTGGGTCATGTCGGAGACGGCCGCGGTCGCAGCCTGCACCGCGTCGGCAGCGCCGATCTGCGGCAGCTTGTCCGATTCGGGCGTCTTGTCCCGCGGCAGGAGCACCAGCACCAGCCCGAGCCAGAATGTGATGCGAAGCAGAAAGCGCATCTTGCGACCTGTATGTTAGAGCCCGCCGCGGCGATCTCCGCGGATGTCGGACCTAGCAACTCTCGATAAATCGCAAGTGATTGCCTTCCGCTTAATTCGCAGAAAATTGACTCAAGAATCTTTGCAATCGACCGTGTCGTAAATTTTCGATTGACGACCACGCCCGTTATTCTGCCGCCACGCCCGTCCATCATTTCGAAACCATGCGGATCACGGTGAAACCCTGTGTTCACCATCCCCGCCGATGACGTCGTCAAATCGTCTAAAAAGCCCTGCGATGACGCGGTGTCCGGCGGCGCGCCGCGCTGCCTTAGTGTTCGTTTAAGGTCGCTCTGACACGGTGGCTCAACGATAAGGAGGCGTTCCGGCGCGTCTTCCCGACGAATGAGCCGAAGCGCGAGACCCGTGACAGTTTTGAGTATCATCCGCGATTGTCTCGATGCGCTGCTGCATCCCTCCGCGCGTTACGACGCGCTGACGCGAGCGCGCCATCGTGCCTTCATGGCCCCGCGGCTGCTCGGCAGCCTGGCCGCCTTCGCCGCATTCCCGGTCTATCTCGCCATGCGCGGCGCGCCGAGCGCGATCGAGGTCGCTGCCTTCGCCTGGCTGATCGCGCCGATCCTGTTGTCCTGGTTCCTGTCGCGCACCGGCCGTTATGAAGGCGCGCATGTGCTGTCGTCGCTCGCGCTCACGGGCCTGATCATGGCGGTTGCGGTGACGACCGGCGGCATCGAATCCTTCGCCGCGATCTGGCTGGTCGTGGTTCCCCTCGAAGCCGCGTTGTCGGCCTCCCGACGAGTCGCGGCCTTTGCCTCGCTGCTGGCGCTGTCCTGCGCCGGCATCCTGATCCTCGTCAGCCAGCTCGGCTGGCTGCCGATTGGCGACACCAGCGCCGCGGAACGCGGCGTGCTGATGGCGTTCGGCGTCGCCTCGGCGACGCTCTATGCCGCGGGCCTCGCCTTCGGTGCGGAATCGCTCGCGCGCACCAGCGTTGCGCTGCTGTCGCGCGAGGAAGAGCGTTACCGCCTCCTGGCGCGGAACATGAGCGACGTCATCTCGCGGCATCAGCGCAACGGCGCGGTGCAGTTCATTTCACCGGCGGTGGAAGCCATGCTCGGCGTGCCCGTCGCGCAACTGCTCGGCCACGGCCTGTTCGATCGCGTCCATGTCGCCGATCGCCCGGCGTATCTGACGGCGCTGTCCGATGCCGCGCGCGGCGACGTGCGCAGCGTCGAGTTCCGGTTGCGCCGGGAGCGTGCCGGCTCGGAGCGCGGCCAGGTTGATTTCATCTGGGTCGAGATGCGCTGCCGCCCGCTCGATCAGGATCTGGGCCGTGATGCCACGCGCGAGGCCGATGTCGTCGCCGTGATGCGCGATGTCAGCGACCGCAAGCTCTCCGAGCAGGCGTTCGATCAGGCGCGCAGCGCTGCAGAGGCGGCCGACGCCGCCAAGACGCGCTTCCTCGCCACCATGAGCCATGAGCTGCGCACGCCGCTCAACGCCATCATAGGCTTCTCCGAGATGATCACGCAGGAGCAGACCTTGATGTTGGGCGCGGCCCAGCGGAGGGAATACGCCCAGCTCATCAACGATTCCGGCCAACATCTGCTCTCGGTCGTCAACGGCATCCTGGACATGTCCAAGATGGAATCAGGTAATTTCGAGATGGCGTCGGAACCGTTCGCGCCGCGTGCATCATTGATGCATTGCTGCAATCTGCTGGCGCTGAAGGCGCGGGAGAACGGCGTCGATCTCGTCACCGATGCGCCGCAGGACCTGCCTGTCATGACCGGCGATCCGCGTGCCTTCAAGCAGATCGTGCTCAACCTCGTCGCCAACGCGGTCAAGTTCACCGAGCGCGGCGGTCAGGTCACCGTCACGGCAGCGGTCTCGGGCTCGCAGCTTGCGCTACGCGTCAGCGACACCGGAATCGGTATCGCACCTGACGATCTCAAGCGCATCGGCGCGCCGTTCTTCCAGGCCGGCAAGACTTATCAGCGCCGTCACGAAGGCACCGGCCTCGGACTTTCGATCGTGAAGAGCCTGGTGGCGTTGCATCTCGGCGAATTGACGGTACAAAGCAGGCTCGGCGAGGGTACTGCCGTCACCGTCAAGCTGCCGCTCGTCTACACGCCGCAAGCCAAAACTTTTGATGCCAAAACTTCTGAGGCCAGGATGTCCGACAGCAAGGCGAGCGAGAGCAAGATCGCGACCTTGACGCCGATGCTGCGCCAGGAACTTCAGGACCAGCAACTGCAGGACCATTCTCACGACCAAGTTCAGGACCAACCCGCTCTGGTGAAGAAAAGTGCCTAAGAAGTCCGCCAAGAACGAAGCCGCTCCGCGCCGCCGCGGCGCCAAGGCTGCGGTGATCGATGTCGAGACCGAGCGCAATCTCGTGCTGCGCGTGCTGCTGCATAGCCCCAAGGATACCCTGGCCGGTCTCGTCGCCGTTGCCGCCATCGGCGCGATCGTTGCCAATGCACTGTTCCTCCAGACCGGCCGGCATCCGGCGCCGATGTTCGGCACCGTGATCAATCTTCCCGCACCGTCGTCCCTGGCGCTGTCGAACCCTTTGCCCCGTTCGCGTCCCGTCGGGGCCGATACCTCGCCGCTCGAGCCGAGAGCGACGGAGTTTCGTGCTGAGTCCAGATCTGCCGAGCCCAGACCTGCGGACAAGCCGCCGGAGAGGCCCGTCGAGGCGACCGCATCGACGCCGCGCTCGGGCGATCCCATGACCAATCTGGTCAAGCAAACGATTTCGGCGCCGCCCGCCGTCGCGCGTCCGCCGGCGCCGATCCCCGTGCATCAGGGCTCGGCCGCGCGGCGCATCGCCGGCGTGCAGCGCGCGCTGTCCGAATACGGCTACGGGAATTTGAAGATCACAGGCGCGATGGGCGCCGAGACCCAGTCCGCGATCCAGAAATTCGAGCGCGAGCACAAGATGCAGGTCACCGGCCAGCTGTCCGACCGCCTGCTCCGCGAGCTCGGCGCCGCGATCGGCCACCCGGTCGAATAGTCGTTACGCTTCGCCGAGACCGAAGCCCGAAGGCTGGTGCTCATTGCCGCGCTGGCTTATCGTGCGCGCATGCGTTTGAAATCAAACATCTGGGTCTCAGCCTATCTGCGCCGGTGCCAGACCGAGGGCGTGTACGGCGCGGTGCGTCGTCGCGGCGCGGAGGAGGCGGGTGCGGTGTTCGTGAAGGTCTCGCTGCTCGACGGCAATGCGATGCTTTATGTGCCGGCGCCGCAGACCTCTTACGATGACGGCCGGCCGGTCGATCGCTTCTTCGTGCCGTTTGCGCCGCAGCCGATGCCGGAGCCCGCGGTGGAGGAGCGCCTGACGAAAGAGATCCGCTTCGACTCCGACATCTGGATCGTCGAGACCGAAGACCGCGCCGGGCGGCATTTTCTCGAGCTGGCGAAGACCTGATCAGGATGCTATTGCGTCGTCATGGCCGGGCTTGTCCCGGCCATCCACGATCTTGCTTGCGCCACCGAAGAACGTGGATGCCCGGGACAAGCCCGGGCATGACGAGCTTGTGGAGCAAGCGACCGCATCAGGTCGCACTCGCCTCTAGCGATCCGATGATCCGCTGGTGCCGGTCCGCACCGCGGGCGCGGAGCCGGGCTGCACGCCCGGCCGCGTCTGGCTTGCGCCTGCACGCGCGCGCTGGCGCTCGCTGTCATGCAGCGACGGCTGGTACTTTGCACGGGTGACGGCAAGCGTCGAGCCGCGCCAGGCGGCCAGCATCACCAGCGCCGCGCGGTCGCTGAGACGATCGTAAAGTCGCGACAGCCGGTACACGTCGGTCACGGAGTTGCCGATCTCCGGCTTGAAGAACAGCAGGATGCGCTGGAACACCGGGCTTGGCATGTCGAGCGCGCGCGCGGCGACCGCGAGCGCTTCGCCGCTTGCATCGTCGACGATCTGGGCTGCGACGCGCGAGGGCAGGATCAGGCTGTCGCCGAGCTCGAAGGTGAAATTCTCGACATCGCCCGCGATCGCCGCCATCTCGAGGATCTGGATCGCGCGCTTGGCGCGCACGGTCGGAATCCGCGGCGCGGCCTTCAGCGGGGTCTCCGCCAGATTGTGCAGGATCAGCGCGCGCTCGGAGGCGCCGGCGCGGAAGAACATGTCGTGGATATCGGCCGCGTCCTTTGGCTGCATCGCCATGTTCGAGGCCATGCGCAGCTCGGCGTCGGTTGGGGCGCGAACCGGCACGGGGGCCGGAGGGGGGATAGGAGCGGGCGCCGGGATATCGCGCGCGAGCGGAACCCTGCGGCCCTCCTGCGCGGCCGACAGTCCGAGCTTCTGCATGATCGGGGCGGGCGTCGACGGATAGATCGCAAGCCGCGCCTTGACGGCCGCGCGCGTCGCGTCGTCGACCTGGTCGATCAGTCGTGTGGCGAGCTCGACGAACTGGCGCTGCTCGTCGTCGCTGTGGGTGCTCGACTGGACATAGAGGTCGGTCAGCACGCGCAGCAGCGTCGGACGAACATCGACGCCTTCGCGACGGGAGAGGGTCATCAGCCCGTCGAATCCTGGAAACAACGACTTGGTCATGGAGAGATACGCGACCTGGAAGAGATACTGGCCGTCAGCCTAGCGCGAGCTCCTTTAAAGGCTCGTTAAGGAAAACGAGGCGTGAAGCCGAACGCTTGCTTTGAAGCGTTCTCGTGCCGCAACGGGACGGCGGGTCCCCGCCCGTGCGGTTACGGTCCCCCCGGCCCGTTTACACCCCGTTAACCATGAGCTGATCTTAATGATCCCCATGTTGCAGAGGCGCGCCGGGTCGCGCGGCAATTGAAGAGAGCTGATATGGGGACCATCATCGAATTTCCGGCCGGTCGCCGGGTGAGCGCGTCGGGAGACGTGGCTCCGCGCGCGGACATGGGCACGATTTTGATCCTTCCCGTGATCCGCATCGAGCGCGAGAGCGACGAAACCAGCGGCGATCACGGGCCGGAGCAGGGCACAGCGCCGGGGCGCCGTCGTCGTCGCCGCTAGCCTTCGGCCTTTGCAATGCCGGAGAACCTCCGCCAGATCCGGTCCGTCATAACGGCCATCATGCTCGCGCTGCTGGGCGCGACGCTTGCCGCCTGTAGCGGCGGCGATTTCGGCCGGACCCGCGCCGACATGCGCAGCGACGACATGCATCGCTGGCTGGGCGCGGAAGTCACCTCCAGCGTCGGCCTGAAGCCATCCCAATTCCAGCTCACCGACCAGGAGCGCCAGCTTCGCGACCTCGCCTATCCGCTGATCGAGCCGCCGCTGTCGCGGCCCGCATGGAAGAGCGTGTTCGGCGACTACAAGCCGCTGCCCTCGCCCTGGCGGCAAAAGATCGTGTTCGACCGCACCATGTACGGGCGCACGCTGATCGACGAGCCGCACCGTTCGCACTCCTCGCGCTATGCGCAGCTGATCGAGGACGTGCGCAACGACATCACCCGCTTCGAGCCGTTCTTCGCCTCCGCGGTTCGCGTCATCGACCTCGACAAGAAGCGCCATGCCAGCATGGCGCGTGTCTCCTCCCTCTCGCCGCAGGAGAAGGAGGACGCGGTCGAGCGCATGCAGGAGAATTCGCTGATCATCCAGTGGGTGCAGCAGTGCCTCGAGCAGCGCGTCTCGTCCTATCGCTGGGGTTTGGAGCGGCTGGTGATCCAGGCGCCCGACGGCATGGCCGCCGATGCCGACCGCCTGATCGGCGAACTCGCCGCCCAGACCGCCAACCCGCCGGTTGCGGCCCAGCCGCCCTACGGCCGTGCGGTCGTCTCGAAGGGCTAACCCAATTAGTCACACAAGGGCGATATGGTCGGCTGCACTGGAGCCGTGGCCTCGCTCGCCGACGCGCGTCCCCAGATCATCATGGCGACGATGTGGACGACGAGGAATGCGGCTGCGACCGCCAGGAGCCAACGCATTTCACTGCGCTGCGGAGACCGCACCGTCAATCCTGCCTCAGTTGTCCTATTCGCAACGATCATTCTCGTTCTCCGGCATCATGTTTGAGTTCGTTGGTGAGCAAGTGCTCGTAATGGCGCAGGACGCGACCTGCCTGATGCCGTCGCGAGGCGTGCAGCGCCGACATGATCAAGGCGAAGATACCTCGCGATTCCGGTTCGACGTGGCGGTTGGGAGCCTGAGAGGCCGCTCCGGACCAAACTGATATGATGCTCATGGTCGAATCCGATCGGTCAGAAGAGCCCGGCGCTGAGATCCAACCCGTGGGTCAGCGACAGCAGCCATACGAACAGGACGGCTCCGCAGCACAAAGTGAGCTGCTTCAGAACATGTGCCCGCAACGAAGACGCGGGAAATGCGCGAGCAAAAGCGCTCGCAATGGTGGCGGTTGCGAGGGCTCGCATGATGATCTCCGGAGCGTGGGCTAATGGCCGGCCCTGACCGACCGTCGCGCTTCGCGCGTGAACTCGGCGTACCGTTGCCGGCGCCGGCGGGCTTCCTCGATTTCGTAGAACGCCCAAACGAAACACGCGCCCAGGCAGGCTGAAATCAGCATGAGCAAAAACGCTTGCTCGCTCGCGGTTTGAGTCATGAAATGTCCAATGCAAATAAAAACCAAATCGAAGCAAAGGGTGCGCCAACGCGGCCTCACTCAAGGAATGTTGATTGCCGGCAGTGGGCCGGTGGCAAGAATTGAGACTTCGGTGGCTTGCTTCTGCTCGAACATGGCCAGCAACATCAGCGCGATCAGAAAGACGTAAGACGCGAGACGCCATCGCTTTGGTTCGGGCCGATGGTCGTCCGTCTCGAGGCAGCGCCCGCCAGTTGCCGTCCGCATCGTTGATCTCCTGATGTCGTGACGATGAGAAAATCAGTCATCACGCATCGCCGCATCATCGGAACCAATGAAACGCAGCCGTCGTCGACGAATTTTTTCGAGTCTGGAGATTTCGCCCGGGATGCGTAGCGCGGCGCAAGCCGGCGGCGCAGGCAAATGACGACGATTTAGGCGTATGTGAGGTGACGGATTAGCCGACAGCGCCTTGTGCGGGCAGAAGTGGCGGCGTGGCGCTTTGCAGCAGGCGAAGCAGATCCGTTTGCCTCGTCGTGTTCGTCTTGGCAAAGATGCGCTGCAGGTGAGAGCGCACCGTTGACTCGCCGATGCCGAGCATGTCGGCCGCCTCTTTCGCGCCGAGACCTTGCGCGAGCGTCATCAGCACGCGAAGCTCGCCGCCGGTGAGCTTGTAGAGCCTCGCAAAAGCCTCGCCCGGCATCATCGGCACCTCGGCGGGGTCCTTCATGAAGACGGCTACCGATGCGGCAAACGGGGCGAGAATTCCGCTGCGCTGACCGCGATCGACAGGAAGCAGGGTGGCGATGTAGCCGGCGCCGTCGACATCGGGGATCGCGAGCGAGTGTCCGCTCAAATCCGCATCGTCGCGGGACGCTTCGTCGATGGCCTTGGACAGCGCATCGCGAGCGGCGGCATCGGTCGGAAAGATCCGGTTGCCGAGAACACGAACGGCGTTGCCGGTCTTGATCTGCCGCTCGGCAGTCTCGTTCATGTAGACGACCCGGCCGTCGCGCGCCGTCAGGAAGACACCGACGGCAAGCATGTCGAATGTCCGCTCCAGCATCTCCGACCGCAACGTCCTGAGGTCGAGTGCGTCGGAGATGGTGAGGGCGCGGCAGACATGGGGGGACAGCATCTTGAACAGGTTGATGTCCAACTGCTGATAGCGATGCGTCTTTGCCGTCCGGGAGGCATGCATGGAGGCCATGCGCCCGCCGGTCCGCAGAGCTGGAAACCAGATGATGTCCTGCAATCCGTGAGGCTGGAGAATATCCCGGTAGAACCGGCTTTCGAGCAGCTCATCGAGATCGTTCATCGAGAGCGTGCTGACATGACCGATGTCGGCGACGATATCCGCGGCCGCCATCGGCGTCTTCGCATAGTTCTCGCCGAGCTTTTCCAGAAACGTCTTCTCGTAGCCGAATACGAACAGCTGGTCGTTCTGGACATGCTTCATGTCGTGAACGCAGATGCCGCCCGCCGTGCTCTCGCAGAGATCGGCGATCTTCCGGCAGGTGGCCGCCCAAAGCTGCGGATTGAGGGCGCAGTCGTAGATGGCGCCGATGGTGTCGGATAACGCTTGGGCGGAAACCCCCTCCAGACCGATCATGACGCCTCTTTCATTCTTCTTTGATTAATTTTTAGGCAAGCAACCGGCGTAATATACATAGCACATGATTTGATGGATTTACGAGCGCTACTTTGCGCTGCAATAAGGATGCGGTAGCGTTGAGTGCGCTGCTCGGGCCCGTCAGCGCTGTCCGTCGCGCACGGAGATCGCGGATGCCGCGAGGCCGCCGATGCGCGCGTGAGGGCGGCCGCCGGTCGCCATCACGAGCCCGAAGGCGATCTCGTCGCGCCGTGGTGAATCCCACAGCGTCATCTCCGCGGTGCCGAAATGGCTGCGGACATAAGCGGCGTGGATATGGCCGAGCGGGACCATCAGGCGCGTGCCCGGGCCTCCGATGGTCTTCGCCGCCGGGACGATCGCTTTGGGCTGACCGAGCACCTCGCGCATGCCGTGGCCGCCGGCCTCGTGCCAGACCGCGCCGTGCTCGAGCTCGCCGTCCTCGCCGATGATAATGCCCTTGCCATAGGCTTCGATCTGCGCGGCGCCGCCGAGCTGTGCGATCAGCCGCGTTGCGAGCTCCCGCCCGAGTTCGCGCAAGGATGCCTGAAGCGGCATCAGGTCAGGTTCGAAGCGGCCCGCAAAGGGATTGCGGATGATCGCGATGGCCGTTCCGACCAGCAGCGGCTTCTCCAGGCGGGGCCCGCGCTCGTGCCAGATGGTCTCGACGCTGAGCGCGGTCTTGCGGATGTCGTAGGAGATGTCTTGGGACGCGTCTTGGGACGACATACGCCGGCTCTATGCTTCGTCGACGACGGGATTGCGCAGCACGCCGATGTTCTCGATCTCGACCTCGACCACGTCGCCGGGCTTGAGGAAGACCGGCGGCTTGCGGGTGAAGCCGACGCCGGCCGGCGTGCCGGTGGCGATGACGTCGCCGGGGACGAGGTCGAAGATGGTCGAGCTGTACTCGATCAGCCGCGGAATCGAGAAGATCAGCATCGAGGTGTCGGAGGATTGCACCACCGCGCCGTTGACGCGCGTTTCGAGCTTCAATTTGGTGGGATCGCCGATCTCGTCCGGCGTCACCAGCCACGGTCCGAACGGGCCGGTGCCGACGAAGTTCTTGCCGGAGGCGATCTGCTGGGCGTGACGCTGCCAGTCACGCACGCTGACGTCGTTGTAGATCGAGTAGCCCGCCACGTGATCCCAGGCGTCGGCCTGGCTGATGTGACGGCCGCCCTTGCCGATGACCACGGCAAGCTCGCCCTCCCAATCGAAATTGTCGGAGACTTTCGGCCGGATCACCGGCGCGTCGTGCGCGACCTGGGAGCGCCAGACCCGGAGGAAAATCGGCGGAAATTCCGTGATCTCGCGCTTCATGCCGAACGCCACGGCTTCATTGTGGTGGTCGAGATAATTGCGCACGGCGCAGACGATCTTCTCCGGACGCGGGATCACCGGAAGATATTTGACGTCACTGAGCGCCATCGTGACCTTGTGCCCAGCGACGATGGCCTCGCGCCGCGCATAGTCGTCGCTGCCGAGGAAGTCCGCGAGCGTCGGATAGTGGGGCAGGGCGCGGCCGAGATCCACGACGCCCTTTTCGACAACGGCGCCCCAACTTTCCCGATTTCCGTCCAAGAACGACAGCAGCTTCATGGTTTCGCCCCAAAGGTTGGCATTTTCGATCTTTTGCATTATTTTCGAAAATCGGCCGAGGCGCAAGCCCACGGCGATAAAAAGCCGTTGCCGCCTATTCGGTGTCGAGCAGGTGCCCGGCGTATGTCGCGACGTTGTCGGCGGTCGAGCGGATATGCGTCTCGATCAGTTGCACCGCGAGGTCGGGATTGCGCGAGATGGCGGCCTGCATGATCGCCTGGTGCTCGCCGGCCTTGTCGCGCGGACGCGGCCGGAAATTGGCCGACAGATGCCGATAGCGCTCGGCGCGATCGAACAGCTCGGCGCGAATGGCGAGGAGTGTCGCGGAGCCGCAGGCGGATACCAGCGCCTGGTGGAATTGGCGATGGGCGATCTTCCATTCGGGATCGCGCAGCGGATGTTCGGGGTCGCGCTGCTCGATCCGCTTTAATCTATGCAGTGTCGAGATTACGGCGATTTCCCAATCGTCGTCGCCCCGCTCGATCGCGCGGCGGATCAATTCCACCTCGATCAGCACTCGCGCATCGGTGACCTCCACCAGATCCTGGCGGCTGACCGGCGCCACGCGAAACCCGCGCTGCTCCTGCGCGTCGACCAGGCCTTCGGCGGTAAGCGCCGTCAGCGCCTCGCGCAGCGTCGTGAAACTTACGCCGAATCGTTCGCGCAGGACGTCGAATCGCAGCGGCTCGCCCGGGGCCAGGCCGCAGGCAATGATCTCCTCGCGCAGCCGATGGGTGATGTCGGCGGCGATGGTCTTGCCGAATTCCTTGCGGGGGCGAATGGCGCTGTCGGACATGGTCTCTATCGTTGAATCGATGGCTCAACATGCCGCGCCAACGACCATCTTGCAATAATTTTCGTAATCAGTATTATTTTCGAAAATATGGCTTGGGAGGCGTGTGACATCATGAGAGCGGTGCTGGTGCGTCAGCCGGGTGGGCCGGACGCACTCGAAGTGGTCGAGCTTCCGGTGCCTGTACCCGGACCCGGCCAGGTGCAGATCCGCGCCGAAGCGTTCGGCGTCGGGCAGCCCGATGTGCTGATCCGGCGTGGCGTCTACAAATGGATGCCGCCGCTGCCGGCCAATCCCGGCAACGACGTCGCCGGCCGCATTGCCGCGCTCGGGTCCGGCGTCGAAGGGTTTGCGATCGGCCAGAAGGTGCTGCTGAGCGCGCGCGACCTGTCGCAGCGCGGCGGCTGCTACGCCGATTATGTGGTCGCGCCCGCGGACGCCATTCACGTGCTGCCCGACAATGTCGATCTGCAAGCGGCCGTGTGCCTGTCGAACTACCAGGTCGCCTACGCGCTGCTGCACGAGTGCCGCCATCCGCGCGCACCGGCGAGCGTGCTGGTGATCGGGGCGGCGGGTGGTGTCGGCACCGCGCTGGTACAGCTCGCCAAGCTCGCGCAGATGAACGTCATCGGCACGGTCTCCACCGACGAGAAGGCCACATTCGCGCGCGGCAACGGCGCCGATGAAATCATCTTCTACCGCCGCGAGGATGTCGTGTCGCGGACCCGCGAGCTGACCAATGGCGAGGGCGTTGGTCTCGTGCTCGATCACGTCTGTGGGCCCGAGTTCACCGGCTATCTCGGCGCGCTCGGCAAATGGGGGACGCTGCTGTCGTACAATGCCTTCGCCGGATTGCCGGAAGAAAACCTGATGGCGGCGATGCGAGACCATCTCGACATCTGCCCGGCGATACGCTGCTTCTCCTTCCACATCTACGACCACGATCGCGACGGGCGTCGCGCGCTCATGCGCAACGTGATCGACGCGCTGAGCCGCAATGCGATCAAGCCGGCTATCTCGGCGGTCCTGAAGCTCGACCAGGTCAGGCAGGCCCACACGCTGCTCGAGCAGGGCTCGGCGCTCGGCAAGATCATCATGACGCCATGAGGGGGTGGATTGGACGATGGCGACACAAGCACCCATTGCACGCTTCACCCGGCTCCGGCACGCGAGCTTTGCCTCGCCCGATCCCGAGCGGCTGCTCGACTACTACCGCGCCGTGATCGGTCTTGGCCTCGTCGGCCGCGACGGCAACCGCATCTTCCTTGCCAACGATTCCGAGCAGCTTTCGCTGGTGATCGAACCGGGCGACGCGGCGCTGACGAGCATCGCCTTCGAGATATCTCCTGATGTCCAGATCGAGGCGCTGGGCGCCGCGCTGAAGCAGGCCGATCTGCGGCCTGAACTTCAGAGCGATCCCCTGCCTGGCGTTTCCAGGCGGCTATCGTTCAGCGACCCCGAAGGCACGCGCTTCGAGCTGATCCAGGGCTGGACGCCGACACCCGCGCAGGAGCGCATCGGAGCGCTTGCCGTCAGCAAGCTCGGCCATGTCGCCCTTCGCACGCCCGATCCGCGCGCGGCCTCGGAGTTCTACGCGAACATGATGGGCCTACGGGTCTCCGACTGGATCGAGGACCGCTTCGTCTTCATGCGCAGCGGCTATGAACATCACACGCTGAACTTCGCGCGCGCGCCCGGCCGCGGCCTGCATCATGTCGCGTTCGAACTGCGAGGGCCGACGCACATGCAGCAGGCGTGCGATCATCTCGCCCGACATAAGCTCCCGGTGCTCTGGGGACCGGTACGTCACGGCCCCGGCCACAACACGGCTATCTATCACCGCAATCCCGACGGGCATCTCGTCGAGCTGTTCCACGACCTCGACCGCATGACCGACGAGGCGCTCGGTTATTTCGAGCCGCGTCCCTGGCATCGCGATCGACCGCAGCGGCCAAAAGTCTGGGTCGGTCTGCCGCGCGACGTCTGGGGCATGCCGCCATCGCCTGAATGCACGGAGTTCGCGCGTTAGCGGACTCAAACCCGACTTGAAGAACGCCGCCTCGCTGCGGCCAACGATAGAACAATCAAAAGGGAGGACGCATCCATGCGAAGGATGAAGCGGCTTGCTGCGGCGATTTTTCTGTTTGGCGGTTGTCTCGCAACCACCCCGGCGTCGGCGGACAATTATCCGTCGCGCCCGATCCGGCTGCTGCATGGATTTGCCGCCGGCGGCGCGGCCGACACGCTGTCGCGCATCATCGCCGACGGGCTCTCGAAAAAGCTCGGGCAGCCGATCATCGTCGAGGCCAAGCCCGGCGCCGGCGGCAACATCGCCGCGGATGCCATCGCGAAAGCGGCGCCGGACGGCTACACGATCGGGCTGGTCACCGGCGCTCACGCCATTTCCGCGGCGACCTACAAGAGCCTCGCCTACCAGCCGGCCGAGAGTTTCGAGATGATCTCGACGCTGGTCTATTACGCGCTTGTCATCGCCGTGCGTACCGACTACCCGGCAAAATCGCTGGGCGAACTCGTCGCCATGGCAAGGCAGAAGCCGGGTGCGCTCTCCTTCGGATCGGTCGGTTTCGGCAGCACGCATCATCTTGCAGGAGAGCTCTTGAACGCAGCCGCCGGCGTCGAGATCGTGCACGTGCCCTATCGCGGTGATTCTCAATCGATCACCGCGCTGCTCGGCGGAGAGGTTCCGGTGATCGTCGGCACGCCGGTCCTGCTCGCCTCGCAGATCCAGGCCGGTGCGATCCGCGGCCTGGCGGTGACCTCGCCGACGCGCACCGCATTGCTGCCTGACGTGCCGACAGTTCAGGAAGCCGGCATCAAGGGATATGACGTGCGCACCTGGGCCGGCCTGCTGGCCCCGAAGGGAACGCCGCCCGCCATCATGGCCGCACTCAATGCGGCGACGCTCGACGCTCTCAGGGATCCCGATCTCAAGCAACGCCTGGAGACCGCCGTCGGTGGCGAGGTTCGCGGCAGCTCGCCGGAGGAGATGAAGACGCTGATCGAGACCGAGATCAGCAAATGGACCAGCGTGGTGGAGCGGGCGAAGATCCCGAAGATCTGATCCAGGCAAGACAGGGGCCCCGTAAGCCTATCGCGCTTCGACCATCTCGCCATCCTCCTTCACGAACCGGCCGACGGGATTGTCCAGGAGATCGATGACGGCTTCCGAGGGACGACACAGGCGTGTGCCCCTGGGCGTCACCACGATCGGACGGTTGATCAGGATGGGCTGCGCGAGCATCTGGCCGATCAGCTCGTCGTCGGACCATTTGGGATCGTCGAGGCCGAGCTCCTTGTACGGCGTGCCTTTCTCCCGCAGCAACTCGCGAACGGAGATGCCCAGAGCCTTGACGAGCTCGACGAGCTTTTCGCGGGATGGTGGCGTCTTCAGATATTCGACGACGAGGGGTTCGACGCCGCTCTGCCGGATCATCGCCAGCGTGTTGCGCGAGGTGCCGCAGGCGGGGTTGTGATAGATCGTGACGCTCATGAGATAGTCTCCGCGATTGGGATGGGGCCGCGCGCCTGGGGCCGTCCGAGCAGCCAGTTCATCAACAGCATGGCGGCAAAGGCTCCGCAGAGCTCCGCGAGGATGAATCCAGGCAGGTCAATGGGACGTATGCCCGAGAAAGTGTTTGTCAGCGACCTCGCGATGGCCACTGCCGGATTGGCGAATGACGTGGAAGCCGTGAACCAATAGGCCGCCGTGATGTACAGGCCGACCAGCCAGGGTACGGCAGTCCGCTGAAACCGGATGCCGGCCAGGATCGTCGCGACCAGACCGAAAGCGGCGACGGCTTCGGCGAACCATTGCGGTCCTCCGGTTCGCACCTTCGCCGAGAAATCGAGCAGCGGCAGCCCGAACATCAGATGCGCCGCCATCGTTCCCGCAATGCCGCCGGCAACCTGCGCGGCGACGTAAAATGCGGCGTCGTTCACCGGCAGCTCGCGCTTGCCGGTGAAAACGAGGGTGACGGCCGGATTGAAGTGCGCGCCGGAGATCGGTCCGAGCACGGTGATCAGGACGACCAGAATGGCGCCGGTCGGCAACGTATTGCAGAGAAGCGCAAGCGCGACATCCTTGGTCAGCGTCTCCGCCATGATGCCGGAGCCGACCACCGTGGCAACGAGAATGCCCGTGCCGAGCGCCTCGGCCGCGAGGCGGCGCGGAAGATCGAATTGATCAGGCACGGCTCCGCTCCTTTCGCCTTGGCTTGCAGCAGGCTTGCAGGGTTTCGACGACCGGCGCGCAAACTTCCGGCCGCCCGCCGCAGCAATCCCGCAGCAGGAAAACCGCAACGTCGCGGAATTCGGCAAGGTTGGCGCGGTAGACGATCGAACGGCTGTGCCGCTCGGACGTGACGAGGCGTGCCCGCGTCAGGATCGACAAATGCGCCGAGAGCGTATTCTGGGGGACCTCCAACAGCCGTGCGAGATCGCCCGCAGCGAGACCATCAGGCTCGTGCCGGACCAGCGTCCGGAAGGCCTCAAGACGGGTCGACTGCGCCAGGGCGGCGAGGGCGAGGACGGCTTCTTCAGTTTCCATGTATCCAGATTTATGGAAGTATAGCGGCTCCGTCAATCCGAATCCGAAGCGCGTCACCGGCTCAGTATTTCGAATATTCTAGAAATATTGTTGACGGCACGGACCAGCGGGCGCATCGTGGCGGCCATGAAGATCGATGACGCAGCAGCACGCCTCGAAGCCCTGGGCAACCGGACCCGGCTTCAGATCTATCGGGCCCTGGTCCGGGCCGGGCACTCCGGCATGCCCGTCGGTCGCTTGCAGGACAAGCTGAAAATTCCGGCCTCGACGCTGTCGCATCACATCAAGACCCTGGTCTCTGTCGGGCTCGTCAGTCAGGTCCGGGAATCGACGACGCTGATCTGCCACGCAAACTTCGACGCGATGCGGGGTCTGGTCGATTTCCTGGCGGCCGAGTGCTGCGCAGACGAAGTCGGATGCAAGACGACGCAAACGGCGGCGTGATCTTTTTTGGCTTGTATTGTTCGATGATTCTAGAAGTACGGGAGAAGCCGAATGAACGCTAAGACGGTCGCCATCATCGGAGCAGGGCCGGTCGGCCTCGCAGCAGCTGCGCACGTCCTGGAGCGTGGCATGTCACCCATCGTTCTGGAGGCAGGATCCGAAGCGGGGCACGCGGTTCGCCAATGGCAGCAGGTCCAGCTCTTCTCGCCGTGGGAGTACAATATCGACAAGGCCGCCGCGCGCCTGCTCGCGCCGACGGGATGGAATTCGCCGGACCCTCAGTCCTATCCGACCGGCGGCGAACTGCTCGATCGATATTTGACGCCGCTTGCGACGCGAACACCACTGCGCGAGGCGATCCGGACATCCAGCCGCGTCTCGGCCATCAGCCGCGTCGGCTTCGACAAGGCGAAGACGAAGGGGCGTGAGCAGGCGCCGTTCGAGATCCGCTACCAGAACGGCAAAGGTCCTGAAGTGCTGCGCGCGGATGCCGTGATAGACACATCAGGCACATGGTTCTCGCCCAATCCCGCCGGAGGCAATGGTCTGCCCGCGATCGGCGAGCGTGAATGCGCCGGCCACATCGCCTATGGCATGCCCGATGTCCGTGGTGCCGGCCGCGCCAGATATGCCGGGAAGACCGTTGCGGTGCTCGGCGCCGGCCACTCCGCGGTGGGCACGCTGATCGATCTCGTGCAGCTCGCAGGCGAGGTGCCGGGGACGCAAGCGATCTGGCTTTTGCGCGGCGCCGATCCCGCCAAGGCTTTTGGCGGCGGCCGGAATGACAAGCTTGCCGCACGCGGAGAGCTCGGCGACGCCTTCGCCGCGCTCGTTGCCGCCGGGAAGATCAAGGTCGAAACCGAATTCGGCGTCACGCATCTGTCGGACTCCGAGGGCCGCCTCGAGATCGCGGCCAGCTCGGGCCGCGGTGGACGGAGCGTGATCGTGGACGAGCTGATCGTCTCGACGGGCTTTCGTCCCGACTTTTCGTTCCTGTCCGAATTGCGCCTTCGGCTCGATCCCGCCATCGAGGCGCCGGTCGCGCTGGCGCCGCTGATCGATCCCAACGAGCACAGCTGCGGCACGGTGCGCCCGCACGGCGCGCGCGAGCTCGCGCACGATGAGCCGGGCTTCTACATGGCGGGCATGAAGTCGTATGGCCGCGCGCCGACCTTTCTCATGATGACGGGATATGAGCAGGTGCGCTCGATTGCGGCCGATCTGGCCGGCGACAAGGAAGCCGCCGCGAGGGTGGAACTCGTGCTGCCGGAGACCGGCGTCTGCACGCGCGGCAGCGTCGAAGCCGCCGGGGTCGCATCAGGATGTTGCGGTGGGCCGGCGAAGCAGGAACCGACGGCCTGCTGCGCCGCCGACGAAGCGGCGAAGAAGGCCGGCGCTTCGGGGTGCGGTTGTTCATGAAGTTGGGTCTTGCAGGTGAAGCCGGAGACTTGTCCATTGTGGTTGGTGCGCGGTTTCGGCGCGGGGGCGGGAGGACAGCATTCGTAACTTGAGCGGCCGGTCTCTGATCGCGGTGATGTGCATCGGCCAGGTCGGCAATCTCCTGCCGCATGTGACGCTGTCCGCGAACCTGGCGCAGCATCTGATGCCGGCGTGGGGCCTTTCGGCGGCCGAAGGCGGCTTGATGGCGAGCGGTTACGCGTTCGGCTACATGCTCGCCGTGCCTGTGCTGACGACGTTGACCGACCGGATCGACGCGCGGCTCGTCCTGCTCTGGGGCTCGATCGTCAGCGGACTGGCGACCGTCGCGTTCGGACTCTTCGCGCAAGGGTTTTGGTCCGCGACCGCGATCTGGTCCCTGGCAGGGCTTGGATTTGCCGGCGCCTACATGCCGGGCCTGAAGGCGCTGACCGACCGGCTTCCCGCCGGCGACACCTCGCGCGTCGTCACGCTGTACACGTCGAGCTTCTCGGTCGGCGTCGGCCTGTCGTTCCTGATCGCGCAAGTGATCGCCGACCGCTGGGGATGGCGGACCGCTTTCCTCGTCACCGGCTTCGGTCCGATCGCGATGGTGATCGCGTGCCTTCTGATGCAGGCGCAGCGGCCCGCGCCGAAAGCGGGACGTCTCTTGAACTTCGCGCCCGTCTTCGCCAACCGCGAGGCGCTCGGATACATCTTCGGCTACGGCGCCCATTGCTTCGAGCTCTACGGCATCCGCACCTGGCTGGTTGGGTTCTGGACCTTCGTCGTCGCTCATCAGGGCGCGCCGTCGTGGTTGAGCCCCGTCGTGCTGAGCTTCAGCTTTGCGGTGATCTCGATGCCCGCCAGCATCCTCGGCAACGAGGCCGCCCTGAAATTTGGTCGCCATCGCGCGATCACGGTCGTGATGATCGCGTCGGCCTGCGTCGCACTGGTCATCGGGCTCAACGCGACAGCGCCGGCATGGGTGCTTGCGCTGCTGCTGCTCGTCTATGGCCTGGCCGTGCCGGCGGATTCGGGCGCATTGACCGCCGGCATGTCGGCCGCGGCTGTGTCCGAACATCGCGGCGCGACCCTGGCCCTGCATTCGACGGTCGGCTTCGGCCTGTCGGCGGTCGGCGCCTGGGGCACCGGCGCCGCACTCGACGCAGCCGGCGGCCCGCAGAGCGCGACCGGCTGGCTGCTGGCGTTCAGCGTCCTTGCGGCCGGAATTGCGCTGGGGCCGTTGGCGCTGCTGTGGGCGCGGAGGCCACCGCCCGCGAGCCGCAACGCGAGATGACGCCGCGCGCTCGCGGCGTTTTCACTGGCCCGAGCCAGCCCTCTGCATCTGCGAGAGCCGCAGCTTCACCGTTCGCGCGATCGCCGCCGGGGCCTCCTCGGGGATCGCGAAGCATGAGCTCGCGTTGATCTCGCACAGGACGTAGGTGTCGGCACCGGTCGCATCTTTCGGACCGTACAGGAAGTCCGCGTCCCAGATGACCGGGAGCGAGCCTTCGTCGATGTCCAGCGTCTTCATCATTCCCGGCGTCCACTCGTCCTCCATCAACCGACGCAGCCGCTGGAAGCGCGGGTCTGCGTTCGAGGTATAGAGTCGCGGTCCGGCCTCGGAACGGGCGGCCGGCGAGTCAACCAGGGCTTTGACTTTGTGATAGCCGAAGCCGGCACAGCGATCGCCCGCCATGTAGCAACGTACGACGCCTTCGCTCAAGCGCGGCTGGAATGGCTGATCGACCACGCTGCCGTTCTCGAAATATTCGGTGCAGCGACCGAGAAAACTCTCCAACGTCAGTTCCTCGGAGCCATCCTTGGTCGCGTCCAGCACCTTTATCATCGGGGAATTCGGCAGGCGCTCGACCTTCCACACGCCTTGGCCGCCGTTGCCGCGGTTGCGCTTGATCACGCGCGGACCGGTGGCGAGCCGTGTCGGCAACTCGGCGCGCATGGCCTCGGCGGTTTGATATAAAGCCGTGGCGCATCCCCACCCCATCGAGCGGGTACGATAGAGTACCTCCTTGGTGCCCATCTTGAGAATGACGTCCGGATGAGCGCTGACCCACACGCCCCGCGCCGCAACGTCGCGAAGCAGGGGATCAAGCTCGACGCGCGTCTTGCCCTGGTGGATCGGATCGACCCAGACGAGCACGCCGTCCACCGCGAGCAACTGCTCACGGACCTCTTCGGCGAAGCTTTCGTCGTAGATCGCCGGCCGGGCTTCGATGCCGACGGCGGCGAGGGCTTCGAAAATGCGGACGAAGCGGCTGTTTTGCGCCGTCGCATCCCGCCGCGCGGCAGCGTCGCCTCGCGAGAGGATGGCGACGGTGTGTTGGTGAGAAGGGTGTCGTTCGGTGTCCATGCGCAAGCTCCACGAATGGCGTGCTGCGCAGAGCTTGGACCGAGGCCTCACGGGGAGTCTGCTTTGTCCCCATGCAAAGGAGACTAACGAGGCTGTTCGCGAGTTTCAAGACGTGACTGGCACGGTTTCGCGGAGCGGTGAGCTCTTCGTGACGGTCGCCGGCAGATAGCGTGACCCTGTTCGATGATCTGACATATGGTGGGATCAAATAGCGTTTGGTCACCTGTGCCGGAGATTGTCATGAACGTTCGATGCCTGCCGGTCGCCACGGCCCTGCTGATTGCGTCCATCTGCCCAGTCCGGGCGGAGGAAGGTTTGGTCGCCTACAAATCGCTCGGTCCGGAACTGGCGCTCGATCTTGCGCGCGCTGCGTTGGCCAGCTGCCGTACCCGTGGATACCAGGTTGCAGTCGCTGTCGTCGATCGCTTCGGCGTCACGCAAGTGATGTTGCGCGACCGCTTCGCAGGCCCGCACACGCCCTCGACGGCAGCCGGCAAGGCGTGGACGGCCGCCTCGTTCAAGGCCAGCACGACCGAGCTGAATGCGATCAGTCAGCCCGGCATGATGCAGTCGGGCATTCGCAATCTTCCCGGAGCGATCGTCATCGCCGGAGGCCTCATCGTCGAAGCCGGCGGCTCCCTGGTCGGAGCGGTCGGCGTGTCCGGCGCGCCGGGCGGTGACGCGGACGAAGCGTGCGCGAAAGCCGGAATTGATGCCATACGCGACAAGCTGGACTTCTGAGAAGACGTCAGGATCGCAGTCAAAAAGTCCGGCCTTTTCGCGAGCTTGGCGGCCGTCTGATCCGCAAGGATAAGCAGACGTGCCGCCTTCGCACACCCAGGTGTGGCCGCTCATCGAGTGGATATGACGATCACCGATCGTCGCGCCAACCTGAGAAGTAACACCGTCGAGCTTCCCCGACGATTGTTCTCGATAAACCGATGTCCGCGAGAAGCCGGTCGTCCAGTTCGAGAAGCTCGTCGTATTGACGGCGCCGTGTGATGCCGTCCAGCAGCGCGAGCGTTAACCTCCAGAACCATCCAGGGTCTGGAGCAGGGCCGAAGGCTGCGCCGGATGTGCCGATTGAGCCAGTGGTGCTGTCGCAAGACATGTTTCACCTCCGTAATGGAGCGAAACAACGCTTGGCTCGAAAGCTGGTCGGGCGGTTGTGTTTGACCCGATGGCTTTTGCTATCATGCTCGTCCTTGCCGCACAAGCGATCCTGAGCATGTCCTGATCGCGACTTGAGACGTACTCGTGAACAACTTCACGCCCCCTAAGTGCTCGGTCCTCTGCGGGGGCACATCCGTTGCAAACTCATCACGATGATCGAAGCCGCGCAGTGTCTTTGGGCGACCAGTCCTGCAATGGTGAGAGGCGCGGTGATCCATTGCACTACGAAACCAAGTTGAGTGCGCTGTCGAATTCATACGAAACGGCCAGATCCGGCGCGACGCCCTCGGGACTACGCGCCCACATCGCAAGACGGCGACTCGATCTGACTTGACCTACGGGCCTTATTCGGACACCGCGAGAACGGTGAGGCCCCTCGTGCGCTTGTGGGGCGTCTCGAAATCGATCCGCTGCCCCGGCGATAGGCCGATCAACGCCGCTCCAACAGGCGTCAGGACCGAGATCCGATTGAGCTCGATGTTTGCCTCATGCGGATAGACCAGCACGATCTCTCGGCTCGCACCCGTCTCGTCGTCGCGATAGGTCACTTTCGATCCCATCCTGATCACGCCTCGCAAGTTGTTCTCGTCCGTCACCGTGGCACGTTCCATCTCCCGGGCCAGAAAATGGGCCACTCGCGGAAACAGATCCATGCTCGAATTGGCCAAGGAACTGAGGCGCCGCGATTCATCCTCAGTGATCTTGATCGGCGGCAACGCCGGCTGTTCTCGCCGGCTCTCAGCTTCGAAATTGCGCATTGATAGCTCCTATGCTGCAGTTGGTCCGGGGTCGTCGTCGCACGGGTTGCCTGACCGCCTCGGCCCCCTCCGGAAGAGTGGGACAACCTTTGAATCCGATGGGGTCAGGCTTTGGACCCTGACGACATTCAGACATCCGGCGACGAAGTACGGCATCTGATCGCCGACCTGCAGTCCGATCAAAGCTGTACCCAGCGGGGTCAACACCGAAATGCAGGCGGGATCCGACCAGCACTCCTCGGGCCAGACCAGTTGCACGGTGCGACGCGGAACGCCCCAATTCGTGCAATGGGTGACCCATGATCCGATCGTCACGAAAGGACGGACGACGTCCCCTTCGTCCGGGACGATATCGGCGCGGTTGATTTCGCCCATGAGGAATATCCCGTCCAAATCTCCTTTTTGGACGGCGAGGCGGGCGAGCTGTTCGAGCCGCGGATAGTCTGATGAGGTCAGTGCGATTTTTGGAAGAGGCAGCACGGCGCACTCCTTCTGCTTCAAGACGACCTCTCGAGTGGAGGTCACAAAAGCTGGAAAAGAGCCCGGACGGCGCGAACACCGTCCGGCTAACTGCCTGCTTGGAGGCGGCCGGCGTGAAGACCAAAACGCGCGGTGCGCGCATCAATGTCGATGACGTAAGCCATGATGCTCTGACTATAGTAGTTCATTTCCGCGGAAACATTGCGACGAAACCGCACAGCACCTCTGCACATGAAATATCGAGAGGGGACAAAGGAGCGTCGTCGGAGTGAGACGATAGTGCTTTTCCGATCACGGCAACCAGCGCTCCGCCAACAAAAACCCGCGCCGGATTGCTCCGCGCGGGTGAACGTATCGATGATGCCATTGTGCCAGTGTTTTGCCCGACGTGTCAAAGTCTGGCCGATGCTGCGTGAAGGATTCGCATGCCCGTCCGGTTTTCCACAACGCGAGGGGTAGTGGTGTTCGGCCGTTCCAGCCCACCAGCAATCGATAATTTGTCAACGCGAGCCGGGCCGTCTTCATAGGAGGAGATGGGCACGAAATCACGAGAGATCATCTGGAGCGGCCGGATCATGGGGGCGGAGATTTCCGCCAAGCACGCTCGCGAAGTTGCCACGAAAGCAGTTCGTGAAGCCGATCGGGCGGAAGCCGAAGCCTGGTCGGTGCGGATGGAAGGCTACGGTGGTCCCGCGCAGCCGTCCCCCACAATCGCGCAATGCCTCAATGGTGGCATGCGCTGGCTCGAAGTCGAGTGCAACAGGTGCAAGGCGCGAGCGAGCCTGCCGCTCGATATGATCCGCCGGCCGCGGGACACGCCGATCTGGAAGCTCGAAGCGTTTCTGAAGTGCCGGTCATGCCGAGAGGGACGTTCCGCGCCACCTGTCCACATGACCAAGCTGACCGCAACGCAAAGCATTACGCCCTACAAATGGGTGCATCCAACCGAGCAGCGCTAGGATCGATGAGCGCTCGCTGAACGTCGCCTGATGCTCGAGATGGTGCTCGCTGCCATGCTCAATTCCTGGGCTTTCGACCGGGAACAGCATCAGCTTCAGTTCAGAAGCTGTCGTTGTCTTGAGAGACCGCAATGACCGCTGGGGGCCAGAACCAGAATCCTCTAGTCCTTGCAACTGGACGCTTTAACATACCTGGATGGTTAGCAAGGCTACTGCGCTTTTAGTGGGGGCGTCACCGTGGAACAAAATCTCCGAGCACTGATTAGATTTCCGGCCAACCCATTGAACGAGTGGCAAAAGTGAACACAGGCAGGATGCTCGACACCGACACCAATCCCGCTTCGAAGCGTCCTGTGCTCGTCGTTGAGGACGATGTGCTGGTCCGCATCATGGTCGCAGATGAGCTGAGAGAGAACGGTCTCGCGGTGATCGAGTGCGGCGATGCAGACGAAGCGTTGGACGTTCTTCACTCTGGGACTCAGGTTTCGCTGGTTGTGACTGACATTCGGATGCCCGGGTCAATGGATGGCGCGGAACTCGCAACCCTGATCAAGCGCGATTTTCCCACTCTAAAAGTAATACTTACCTCATCGGAGGCGCCACCCCCCGGTGCCGAATTCGATCTTTTTGTTCCGAAACCGTGGGACCTTCCGAAAGTCGTGCAGCGGATCAGAGCGATCGCGGGTTGGTAAGGAACGAAGACCGCCACTCATCGGTTGTCCGGCATGCAAACGAACCAATCAGCCGCCCCCCGTACGATCGTGCTTGCGCAGCAAGACGTGCTGATGCGCATGGCGCTGGCCGACTTTCTCCGCGGCTGCGGTTACAAGGTGTTGGAGGCGCGCTCAGCAGACGAGGCAATCGCGTTGCTAGATGAAGGGACCATTCCGGTGGATCTCGTCCTCAGCAGCGTGGAGTTGGCCGGGGATGGGTTCGGCATCGCAAAATGGCTGAGAGATCATCGGCCCGCTCTTCAATTGCACCTCACCGCAAGTACCAAGCGAGCCGTCGAGGTCGCGGGGGCGCTTTGCGAGAGCGGTCCGCTTCCGGCTCCTTACAACGCCCAAATTCTCCATCGTCGAATACTTCGGCTCATGGGTGGGCGGCGGCAGCGACCTCATGACGGACACCAGACGGTGGCTAAAGCGTCGGAGAGATAAACCCAATTTGGTCCGCCCTGCAGGGATCGCCGAGCACCACGAGCGGCGTCGCTGAAACCGGCGGGCGATAGTCCCCGTGGGCAACAATAATTTGGCTGCTCATCCTCAGCGCGAAACTGGTGACGCAACAGCTGCGTTGCGCGCCGTCTTTCGCTCTGAAGCCAAGCTCTTCATCGCGGGCAGCTGCCGTCGCCCGGGGCTAGCGACAGATCAGGGCTCCGACGCAAAGAACGAGCATCGTCAGGCTAAGCGCAACGGTAACGAGCGCGCGCTCGGCTTTGCTGGTCAGCTCGTCCTCGCTCATGACAACTCTCCCTGCCGCAAGATCAACCTGCATGCCCCGACCTTGTTCCGCGCTAGCGGGACGCGATGCTTGGTGGCTCCGACCTGATCCAGTACATGCTGCGGGAAGAAATGCCGCCAACGTGAACCGTTCTCTGCCGCTTGTGTGCACGAGTGCGCCGACGGAAGCTGCCACCAATATCTACGTTCCGATGTCACCGCCCGATCAGTGGCTGTTATCGGTGATGAGAACGCCGCTTGCGCTCCCGCCTCCTCCGGAACGGATCGTGCAGTGAGCCAGCGGCGCAAGTTCGATGAATCGCACCAAGAGGGGCTTGCAGAAATGGCCGCTCGTCTTCGCTCAGCCGCGGAACTGCTCCCGCCAGGGCCAGTGAGAGATGCCGCCCTCAGACGCGCACGCTGGGCTGAAACAAGCTTGTCGTTAGATGATTGGCTCAACTCGCCAGGACTACAGCCACCGACCTGAAGGTGAAGTTGAGCTGCAGGCATTGAAGCCATCTTCGGTTTGAGGCTCCAGCATGAAAAACCCGCGCCGGATTGCTCCGCGCGGGTGAACTTTCGATGATGCCATTGTGCCAGTGTTTTGCCCGACGAGTCAAATCCGAACAGCGCGACGGGCAGGGATGTATCGGTCCGGCAAACGCCTATTTGGTGCAACCAAAATGGCTAGTGATTTCAATGCCAACGCTACTGTGCATGGGGTTGTTTTTCGACTTTTTGTTTTGGTGCGTCCCGAAGCGGCGCACCTCAGCGCCGGCCGCGCGGCGCTTCGGCCTTCGCCGGCGGCTCGGTCTGAGGGCCGCAACTCGCGGCCGCGAGCGAGCCTTGCGCCTGCGGCATCAGGCCGGGCTCGGGGGCGAGCGCCTTCATCACGATCAGGCCGGTCGTGCTGGGGGAATCGATGATAAGGCGGTCGGCGGCGGTGATCTCTTCGTCCTCGGGCAGCTCGTTGTGCTGCGGCTCGGTCATCAAATCGAGCTCGATCACCTTCTTGCCGGCCGAGCGGTCGTTGATCGCATAATAGGCGATCTCGTTGCGGGTGTAGAACGACACCGAGGTGTAGGCTTGGCTCACGGGCACCGTCAGCTTGATCGGTCCGTTCGACAGATCGTAGCGGCAGATCGCCAGTGCAAAGGCCGGGTCCATGAACGGCATCGGCGATGTGCTGGGATCGGCGAGCGGAAGCTGGGTGACGCCGTTGAGCTTGGTCATCGGCGTCAGCCGCGAATAGGCGTCCTGGGTCGCGATCCGCGGCAACGCCAGCACGCTGACGAGATGAACCACGAGGCCCAGCACCACGCCGGCAACGATGGTGAACAACAGCCGGATCATGAGCAGCCCGCCGTCGTGATCGTGGGCATCGGTGCGTCGCGCTGGGTGCGTGTGGCAACGCCGACCGGGGTGTCGTAGAGCCGCAGCATCAGCGCGTAGCGTTCGATGCCGCCGGTCGGCAGCCAGTTGCCGGCGCGCGAGCGCGAGGCGATGCGAATTTCGAACGAGCCGTCGGACTGCCGCACGATCTCCTGGCTCGTGAAGCCGTAGCGCTGCAGCGAATTAGGGACGAGATGACCCTTGCGGTCATAGAGCGTCAGCGTCCAGAACCGCGCCGGCGGCGTCACGCCGGAGACTACGACGTCGCAGCGGCCGTCGAGCACTTTCTTCTTGTCGTCGGCGGTCGCGGTGAAGGCGACGCCGTCGCCGGTGCCGATCGGCAGCTCGCCGTTGCGCACGATGGTGGCGCGCGAATAGGGATCGACGTCGGCGGTACCGGTGCGCGGACGCGCGGTCCAGGGGCCGATGGTCAGCGCGCCGATCTCGGTGCCGCGCGTTGTCGTCATCCAGGTCGCGCCGACGCCGACCACGGTTGCGAGCAGAAGGGCCGTCAATGTGATCAGGATCAGCCGCACTTGTTTCGATCAGTTCTTGTTTCGATTAGTTCTTGCGCGGGGCGGATGCGTTCGCATTCTCTTCCGCATAGTTCTGCGGGAAGGCGAGCGCGCTCGTGGACGATGCCGGCTTGGCTTGCTTGGGATCGGTGGCGGCCGATTTGGTCGCGGTCCGGGCCGCGTCATCCAGCAGCTTTTCGACGCGCACCAAAACGTCGGCGCCGCGCTTGGTCAATACCGGCGGCGGACCGGGCTTGGTCTCCAGCACCTTCGGCGCCGCATTGGCCTGCGCGTTGGCGATCCGCTCGGGCGGCAGCTTTTGGCCCATGCCGATGCCGGCGATTTCCCGGACCTCGACGCCCTGATGCGCCGCGAGCATGATGTCGTGCCAGGTCTGCGCTGGCAGCGAGCCGCCGGTCATGCGGTTGGTCGGCGAATAGTCGTCATTGCCGTACCAGACCGCGCAGGTGAAATTGCCGGTGTAGCCGACGAACCAGGCGTCGCGATAGGCATTGGTCGTGCCGGTTTTGCCCGCGGTCGGAATGCCGTCGAGGGCTGCGCGCCGCGCGGTGCCTTCGCTGACGACGTGGCTCATCATGCCGGCCATGTCGGCGGCCACGGAGGCGGGGATCGCCTGGCGCGGCTTCGGCCCGTCGCGGTCCCAGCGCCAGACCGGATCGCCCGCGCCGGTGCGCACTTCCAGCACGGAATGCGGCGTCACCGCCTTGCCGCGGTTGGGGAAGGTCGCATACGCCACCGCGTGCTCGAGCACGGTGACTTCGTCCGAGCCGATCGGCAGCGACGGCGTGTCGGGCAGCGGCGCCTTGAGGCCGAAGCGGCGCGCGACCTCGACGATCTTGGCGCGGCCGATCTTGGCCGGGTTCGGCGCCTTCGGCTGCTCCTTCTGACCGATCGCGATCGACAGCTTGACCGGCACGACGTTGATCGAACGCGTGATCGCCTGCGTCAGCGTCACCGCGCCGGAATAGGAATGGCCATAGTTCTGCGGGCACCAATTGCCGATGCAGACCGGGCCGTCGACCACGATCGAGTTCGGCGTGAAGCCGTTGAGGAGCGCGGTGGTGTAGACGTAAGGCTTGAACGACGAGCCCGGCTGGCGATAGGCGTCGGTGGCGCGGTTGAACTGGCTGGCGCCGTAGTCGCGGCCGCCGACCATGGCGCGGATGCCGCCGTCGAGATCGGAGACGACGGTCGCCGCCTGGGTCGCGTGATAGTCGCGGCCGAACTGGCGCAGCTGGTTCTCGACCGCGTCTTCGGCGGCCTTCTGCACATTGGTGTCGATCGCGAGCCGGACCACGAAGACGCGCTCGGTGTAGGATTTCGGGAAGGTGTCGACCAGCTTGCGCATCTCGTCGAAGGCGTAGTCGAGATAGTAATTCGGCGAAGCCTCGTAGCGGCGGTCGACCGCGAAGGCGGGATTGCGGCGTGCGCCGAACACCTGGCCCTCTGTCATGAAGCCGGCATCGACGAGATTGTCGAGCACGACGTTGGCGCGGGCGCGGGCGGCGGGCAGGTTGATGTGGGGCGCGTATTTGGTTGGCGCCTTGAACAGGCCGGCGAGCATCGCGGCTTCGGCGAGCGTCACGTCACGTGCCGATTTGTTGAAGTAGAAATGCGCGGCGCCGTCGACGCCGAAGGTGCCGCCGCCCATATAGGCGCGGTCGAGATACAGCTTGAGGATCTCGTTCTTGGTCAGGCGCCATTCCAGCCAGACCGCGAGGAAGGCCTCGTTGACCTTGCGCTCGATGGTGCGCTCGTTGCTCAGGAACAGGTTCTTGGCGAGCTGCTGGGTGATCGAGGAGCCGCCCTGGCGGACGCCGCCGGCCTGGGCGTTGGTGACGAGCGCGCGCGCGGTGCCGGCGATGTCGATGCCGAAATGTTCGTAGAAGCGGCGGTCCTCGGTCGCGAGCGTCGCCTTGATCAGCACGTCCGGAAAATCTTCCAGCGGGATCGAATCGTTGTGCTTGATGCCGCGGCTGCCGATCGGGTTGCCGTAGCGGTCGAGGAAGGTCACCGCGAGGTCGGACTTCTTCAGCCAGTCCTCGTCCGCGGTTTCGCGGAAGGCGGGGATGGCCAGGGTCAGCATCACCACCAGGCCGCCGAGGCCCAGCGTCGCAGCCTCCGACAGCGGCTCGATGAAGACCCAGCGCTTCCACCGCCCGACATAGAAACGGTCCATGAAGGTCGAGTAGCGCTCGTAGAGCTCGCGGATGCCCTTGGCCGAGGAGAACAGCGAGGAGTCGATGCGCGCATCGAGATCCAGGAAGAAATTCCGGATCCGGGCCTTCCAATGCGGTGGTATGATCTGGCGCACCTAGAACCCTTGCGGCTTGGTTCGAAAGCGTTCAAGCACCCCGCCGGGGCGGCATCGAGACGTCTTGCGGGAGTGTTGCGGCAAACCCAAGGCGCCCGGCCAGCGACGGTGGGGACTTGCTGTTCCTTCTAGCCGAGCAGGGCCTATAAACCAATGGTCACGCTTGCGATTTTGAACAACAGGCCTAATTGACCCCGGTTCACTACGGGCCTCACGCGGGCGTTGCTTGCAGCCCCAAGGCCGCACGCCCTAGATGGCACCAGCCGTAGCTCTTTCGAACTTTTGTTGAGGCGCATGACCGCAGCTCCCAAACGACCTTCAGGCCAGGAAGGATTCTTCTGGAAAACCAAGACGTTGGAAGAGATGTCGGGGCCCGAATGGGAGAGCCTGTGCGACGGCTGCGGCCGCTGCTGCCTGAACAAGCTCGAGGAAGAGGGCACCGGCGACATCTACTTCACCCATGTCGGCTGCAAGCTGCTCGATGGGGTGACCTGCGGCTGCAAGGACTATGCGAATCGTTCCGACAAGGTTCCGGACTGTGTCCGCCTGACCCCGGCCAATGTCCGCACCCTGAACTGGCTGCCGCCGAGCTGCGGCTACAAGCTCGTCGCGGAAGGCCGCGACCTCTATTGGTGGCATCCGCTGGTGTCGGGCGATCCTGACACCGTGCATGAGGCCGGCGTCTCCGTACGCGGACGGGTCGAAGGCAGCGAGGTGGAGATCCCGGACGACGAGCTCGAGAACCACATCGTGCAATGGCCGGCGCAGTTGCCGAAACGAGCCCGCCTGAAGCGACGTCCGAAGGACTGATCCGCCGCACCAGTTAGATCACGCCTTCGGGATGGCCGTCGGGTGGGATGCTCCCATGCGCCGCGGTGCCTGCCCGAGAAGAACTTTGCTGTCTACATTGGCTGCATAGAACGAATCCTTCGCGGCGTTGCGCCGCCTCATGGCTTCCGATCGAGATGAACAAGTTCGAGCGGCAGAGCAGTTCTGCCGACACCCAGACATTGCCCGACGATCTCGCCGAGGAATTGTCGCGCCTTCCGAGCGAGGTTTTGAGCGTCGATGACGCTCCTTCGCGGGCGCCGCTGTCGCAGGACGAGGTCCGCACCATCGTCATTAGCCTGATGCTGACGATGTTCCTGGCCGCACTGGACCAGACCATCGTCGCGACCGCGCTGCCGACCATCGGACGCCAGTTCCACGACGTCTCCAATCTCTCCTGGGTCATCACCGCCTATCTGCTCGCCTCGACCGCGGTCGCGCCGGTGTTCGGCACGCTCAGCGACATCTATGGCCGCCGCGTGATGATCATCATCTCGCTCAGCCTGTTCGTGGCGGGCTCGGTGCTGTGCGCGATCGCGCCGAACCTGCCGATGCTGATTCTTGCACGAGGTCTCCAGGGGCTGGGTGGCGGCGGCATCATGCCTGTGGTGCAGACCGTGATCTCCGACGTCGTGAGCCCACGCGAGCGCGGCCAATATCAAGCCTATTTCTCCAGCGTCTGGATGGTCGGCGGCATTCTCGGCCCGGTCATCGGCGGCGTGTTCGCCGAGCATCTGCACTGGTCGATGATCTTCTGGATCAATGTGCCGCTCGCGGCCGCGGCGATCGCGCTGCTGTTGCCCAGGATGAAGAAGATCCCGGTGTTCCATCGCAAGCGCAAGGTCGACTGGCTCGGCGGCGTGCTGCTGATGGCCTCGGCGGTCGTCTTCATGCTGGTGCTGACCTGGGGCGGCACGCGCTTCCCGTGGCTCTCGCCGACCGTGCTTGCGATGGTGGGCGGCGCCGTCGCGCTCGCGGTCACCTTCGTGTGGCACGCGCGCCGCGCGGACGAGCCGTTCCTTCCGCTGTCGCTGCTCGGAGGATCGGTTGTGCCGTTCGGGCTGACGGCCGGCGGCTGTGCGCTCGGTGCGATCACGGGGCTCACGGTGCAGCTGCCGCTCTATTACGAGGCGGTCTATCATCTCAGCGCCAGCGAAGCGGGCCTCGCGCTGATTCCGCTCGCGGCGGTCTCGACCGTCGGCGCGGCCGTCGCCGGTCGCACCATGGCGCGTGCCAAGCACTACAAGCGGGTCGCCATCGTCGGAACGTCCTGGGCCGCGCTGTGCGGCCTCGCCCTCACGTTGACGACGCTGCCGCTCTGGGCGCTGCTGACGCTGATGGCTGCGTTTGCGCTTGGCCTCGGCACCACCTTTCCGGTCTGCGTGGTCTCGGTGCAGAATTCGGTCGCCCGTCCGCAGGTCGGCACCATCACCGGCGCGTTGAACTTCTTCCGCTCGCTGATGTCCTCGTTCACGGTCGCGGCGTTCGCGGCCATCCTGCTCATTGCACTTGGCGCCGACGTTCCGCTCGCCGGCGAGCATCACGGCGCCGTCAATGCGATCCCCGCCGACGACATGCGGCATGCGTTCCGCTACGTCTTCGGCGCCGCCACCGCGCTGATGGCTGGCGCCGCGCTCTGCCTGATCATGATGGAGGAGCGGCCGCTGGCCGGTCCGTCCACGACGCAACCCGTCGAGATGGCGGAGTAGGGACCGCTAACCGCGGCCTCCGTCCGGAAAGCTGCTGTTTCGCGGCAATCGAATCGTGAACTCGGTGAACGCGCCGGGCTCCGTCGCGACGTCGATGGTGCCGCCGTGCTGCTTCACCACGATGTCGTGGCTCATCGACAATCCAAGGCCGGTGCCTTCGCCGGCCGGCTTGGTGGTGAAGAACGGATCGAACATCTTTTCCTTCACCTCGTGCGGAATGCCGGTGCCGTTGTCACGGATGCGGATCTCGATGCTGTCGCCCAGGTCGCGCGTTGCGGCGATCACCACCGGCTCGTAATCGGTGGCGCCGTCATCCGACTTGCGCTTGGCCACCGCGTGGAAGCCGTTCGAGATCAGGTTCAGCAGCACCCGCGTGATCTCCTGCGGAAACACTGCCGCTTGCCCGGCCGCGGGATCGAGCTCGCGCTTCAGCGTCACGTCGAACTGCGGCTTCTCGGCGCGGGCGCCGTGATAGGCGAGGTTGAGGCTCTCCTCGACCAGCGCGTTGATGTCGCTCAGCCGATGCTCGCCGCCGCCCTCGCGGGAATGCAGCAGCATGTTCTTGACGATGGAGTCGGCGCGCCTGCCATGCTGCACGATTTTCGCGAGATTGTCCTTCAACAGTCCGGTCAGCTCGTCGACCTCGCTGCGGACGTCGTTCGCGAGCGGGACAGGCGCGAGCGCATCGTTCAATTCGTCCGTCAGTTCGGCGGAGAGCGATGCAAAATTGTTGACGAAGTTGAGCGGGTTCTTGATCTCGTGCGCGATACCGGCCGTGAGCTGTCCGAGCGAGGCCAGCTTCTCGGTCTGGACCAGCCGGTCTTGGGCTGCGCGCAAATCGTCGAGGGATTTGGCGAGGTCCCTGGTGCGGTCCTGCACCTCGTTGAACAGGCGCGTGTTCTCGATCGCGATCACAGCCTGGTCGGCAAAGGTCTTGAGCAGGGCGATCGCCTTGTCCGGGAAGGGACCGGCCTCCGGCCGCGTCACGCCGATGGTGCCGATCGCGACGCCGTCGCGCAGCATCGGGATCACGAGGATGCTGCGATAACCTCGCGTCCGCGCCAGCTCTCTCATGGCGTCCGTCAGGTCGGGCTCGTTCTGCATGTCGCTGCGGAATGCGAACTCTCCGCTTCTTGCCACCCGGCTGTGAATGCCGGATGCCGACAGCGGCGCCGGGAACGAGCTGAGCAGCTCTTCATTGCCGGCTTCGTTGTCGGTGCTGAAGGCGGCGAGGTGCAGCAGGCCGTCGATGACGCGCGTGACGGTGGAGGAATGTCCGCCGACCAGGGACTTGGCGCTGTCGGAGATCGCCTGGAACACCGGCCTCACATCCGCGGGCGAGGCGGCGATCACCTTGAGGATGTCGGCGGTCGCGGTCTGCCGTTCCAGCGCTTCCCTCGTGGTGTTGAACAGGCTGACATTCTTGATCGCGATCACCGCCTGGTCGGCGAAGGTCTGCAGCAGCCGCACATGATGCTCGCCGAACGCACCGGTCGCGCGCCGCGTGGCGATGATGATTCCGATGGCCTCGCCGTTGCTCATCAGGGGCGCGAACAGCATGCTGCGGTAGCCTCGGGCGCGCGCGATGTCGCGGGCTGCCGGTTCGACCTCGGTGTCGGGCAATTGCGCCGCCGCACCATCGGCCACGAGCTGGTAGGGCGGGAACTGCGCGAATGGCACCGGGAACGAGGACTGCAGCACGCGATCGCCGGCCGGATCGGTCGGCGTGAACGCCGCAAGGTGCGCGGCGCCGCCGATGTAGCGCAGCACCGCCGTGGAGAAGCCGCCGATCAGCCGGTTGGCGTTGGTGGCGATGGCATCGAACACCGGCTGTACGTCGGATGGCGAAGCGGCCATCACTTTCAGGATGTCGGCGGTGGCGGTCTGGCGTTCCAGCGTCTCGCGCGTCTCGTTGAACAGCCGCGCATTCTCGATCGCGATCACCGCCTGGTCGGCAAAGGTCTGAAGCAGCTGGACGAGGTCGGCCGCGAACGCGCCGGGCTCGGCGCGCGTGACGCTGATCATGCCGACTGGTATCCCCCGGTTCATCAGCGGCATGAACAGCACGCTGCGGAAGCCGCGCAGCCGCGCAAGCTTCCGGTTCAGCTCCGGGACTTCCGCGGCTTCGCTATCTGGAAACTGGATCGTCTCACCGCCACGCACCAGCGCGAAGGTCGGAAAATCGGCAATCTTGCGCGGGAACGAGGCCTTGAGCCCTGCGTCCGCCTCAGGGCTCGTTGGTGTGAACGCCACGAGGTGGAGCTCGTCCTCGATGAACTGAAGCACGGTGGCGGAGAAGCCGCCGAGCAAACGCCGGGAGCTGGATGCAATCGCCTCGAACACCGGCCGGGCATCGGACGGAGAGGCCGCGATGGTGCGCAGAATCCCGGCGCCGGCGCTCTGACGATCGCGCGCGGTCGCAAGCTCGCTTCGAAGCTGCGCGTTCTCGGCTGTGGCCGCCTGTAACAGGCGTTCGAGTTCTTCGATGTCGTTGGAAGGGGTGGTCATTCGCATTCCGGCTTGATACCGCGACATGCGCGGCACCAAGGCGGATTATCACATCTCCTGCGGCCGGAGCCAGCGTCCGCGACAGCGAGTTTTGCTGCCAGAATCCGGCCAGCTTTATGTGCCCGGCCGCGACACCTCGGTCTCCTTGCTGGTGATGAACTCCAGCAACACGGGAATGCCTTCCTGCGTTTTCTGGATGCCGCGCTTGATCGCGGGGACGATGTCCTCGGGTCTCGTCACCCGCTCGCCATGGCCGCCGAAGGCGCGTGCCATCGCGGCGTAGTCGCCGGAAATGTCGGTCGAGCGATATTTCTCGGTCGAGACCGGCATCACCTTCAATTCGATCGCCATCGAAAAATTGTTCAGCAGGATCGACATGATCGGGATCCGCTCGCGCACCGCGGTCTCGAAATCCATGCCGGTGAAGCCGATCGCCGCGTCGCCCCAGACATTGATGCAGAGCTTGTCGGGCTTTGCGAGTTTTGCGCCCATGGCCAGCCCAAGGCCGTAGCCGAGCTGCGTCGTCTTGCCCCAGCCGAGATAGGTGAGGGGCTCGACCGACCTCCAGAACGGCGACAGCTGGTCGCGCGGGCTGCCGGCGTCGTGGGTGATGATGGTGTTGCCGATATCGACGGTTTGCTGCAAGTCCCACAGCACGCGATACGGGCTCAAGGGCGCATCATTGCTGGTGAGCTTCGGCATCCATTTCGCCAGCCACTCCTCGTGCGAGGCCGCGATCTCGGCCGCCACCGCCGATGCGTCGCGATCCGCGGGGACGGTCTTGCCGATCTCATTCAGCAGCGCGTCGAGCACGAGCCCGGCATCGCCGACCAGGCCGATCCTGGCTTCCACGTCCTTGTTGAGATGGTTCGGATCGAGTGTGGAGTGGATGATGGTTTTGCCTTTAGGCATCGCGACGCCGAAGCTTGTTTCAGTGAAGGAGCAGCCGATGCCGAAAATGACGTCGGCCTCGGCCAGGAACTTCGGCACCGCCCGCGGCACCGCGAGGCCGCCGGAGCCAAGCGAGAGCGGATGCATTTCCGGAAAGGACGATTTGCCCCCAAGGCTGGTGGTGACGGGAATGGCGAGCCGTTCGGCCAACCGCTTTAATTGCGGCCAGGCCTGCGCGTAATGCACGCCCTGGCCGGCATAGATCACCGGACGCTTGGCGTTGACCAGCAGGTCGGCCGCCTCCTTCACATGAACAGGGTCCGCCCCATAGCGGGTGCGCAGCACCGGCGTATAGTTCAGCGGCTCCGGCACCTCTTCGTTCCACATGTCGGCGGGGATCTCGACGATGACGGGCCCGCCGCGGCCGTTCTTCAGCTTGGTGAAAGCGCGGCGAAAAATGTTGGCGACTTCCGCGGCCAGGATGATCGGCTCCGACGATTTCGAAAACGCCTTCATCGCTTCGCTGGAATTGAAGTTCGGCTCGATATGCGAAAGCCTGCGCTGATAGCCCATCGGCAGCACCAGCACGGGAACGGATTCGCCGTAGCATTGCGCGACGCCGCCCATCGCATTCTCCGCACCGGGCCCATGCTGCATGCAGAACGCGCCGATCGAGCGTCCCGATGTCACCCGCGAGATCGCATCCGCCATGTGGATGCCGACGCGCTCCTGCCGCACCATCACCGGCCGAATATCGGCCCTGGCCGCATGCTCGATCAGATGGTTGACCGGATAGCCGCAGAGGATCTCGATCCCCTCGCGCTTCATGATTTCCGCAATCGCGGTGCCGAGCTTCATGGCGTCTCTCTCCCTGGGCAGGCCGGTTGCTCCGGCTGATTAGGGGAGAGAGGATCAGGAAATTGGCGGAGGGTAAAGCACGGCTCCATGCCCCCGCAGGTAGGTCAGCCATGCAAGGCAGCCGCGTCCTTCTGTCAGGTCGATGCTTGACGCAGCTCAAGCCGGCAGGCCGTTGTCGCATGGCATAATGGCCGCGGTGGTGATGATGATGACACACCGCATCTTTCCATGAATTCCCGGGGACCCGAATGAGCTTCCAGTATCTGTTGTTTGATCGCCGTCGATGCAGGGGCTGACCGCGTCCGAAGTGCAGGCCCGGCTCAAGGCCGAGGGCTTCAACGAGTTGCCTCGGACGGGCCGGCGCACGATCGTGGGCCTCATCCTCGACGTTCTGCGCGAGCCCATGCTGCTGTTGCTGCTGGCGGGCGGGGTGATCTATTTTGTCCTGGGCGATCTCGGCGAGGCCTTGCTGCTCCTCGTCCTTGCGTCGATCTCGATTGTCATCACCATCGTGCAGGAGGCGCGCACCGAACGCGTGCTCGAATCGCTACGGGATCTGACCAGCCCCCGCGCGCTTGTGATCCGCGCGGGCGAACGCATCCGTATTCCCGGCCGGGAGGTCGTTCGCGGCGACCTGATCGTGCTCTCCGAGGGGGACCGCGTGGCGGCCGACGCCCGCGTCGTTCGATGCGACGATCTGCTGCTCGATGAATCGCTGCTGACGGGCGAGTCCGTCCCGGTCCGAAAGCAGGCAAGTCCAGCGCTCCAACAGCCGCGCACGCCGCACGCCGGTGGTGACGACCAGCCGTTTGTGTTCTCCGGCACGCTGGTGGTGCGGGGCAGCGGCGTGGCCGAAGTCCTGTCGACCGGAATCCGGAGCGAGATCGGCAAGATCGGACAATCGCTCAGTGCCCTGGTGACGGAAACGCCACGTCTGCAGCAGCAGACCACGCGCCTCGTGACGATGTTTGCCATTGCCAGCGCCATCGTCATCGCGTTGACCGTACTCCTCTACGGAATCTACCGCGGCGGCTGGCTGGAGGGCGTGCTGGCAGGCATTGCGCTTGGCATGTCGATGCTTCCCGAAGAGTTTCCCGTCGTCCTAACGGTGTTCCTTGCCATGGGCGCCTGGCGCATCTCGCAGGCGCGCGTGTTGACGCGGCGCGCATCGGCGATCGAATCGCTGGGCGCGGCGACCGTGCTCTGCACGGACAAAACGGGCACGTTGACGGAAAACCGCATGACGGTCGCGCGCTTGATGCTGCCGGATGGCACGCAATACACGCCTGGCGCCGCGGAGCGCCCTGAGCCTGCGTTCGATCCGCTGATCGAGACCGGGGTTCTGGCGTGCGTTCCGGAGCCGTTCGATCCCATGGAGAAAGCGTTGCATTCGCTCAGACCGGGTACGGCGACCGGCCGACGGCTCGTGCAGAGCTACGGGTTGCGTCACGACCTCCTCGTGATGTCGAACCTATGGCGGGGAAGCGGTGACGAATGCGTCGTCGCAGCAAAGGGGGCACCGGAAGCGATCGGCTCGCTGTGCGGAATGAGCGCGGAAGAGCTGTCTGAATTGCGGGCACGTGTCGATGCGCTGGCTCGGGAAGGGCTTCGCGTGCTCGGCGTGGCGCGGGCGAGTTGCGCGGAGACGTCTCTTCCCGAGACGCAACGCGGCTTTGCTTTCCGCTTCTGCGGCCTGAGCGGTTTTGCGGATCCACTGCGGCCTGAAGTCGAGGGCGCCGTCGCCGAATGCCGTTCTGCAGGCATCCGTGTCGTCATGATCACCGGAGACTATCCGGCAACCGCGTCTGCGATCGCAACGCGGGCGGGCCTCGATCCCCGGCGTGTCCTGACAGGGGCGGACGTCGAAAGCATGGCCGATGCCGAACTCGCCCGGGCTGCGCGGGAACAAACCGTCTTTGCCCGAATTGCGCCCGCTCAGAAACTGCGCGTCGTCAATGTACTCAAGGGCGCCGGCGAGATCGTCGCCATGACGGGCGACGGCGTCAACGACGCACCCTCGTTGAAGGCCGCCCATATCGGCATTGCCATGGGTGGGCGCGGCACCGACGTGGCGCGCGAAGCGTCTTCGATCGTTCTGCTCGACGACCATTTCGGCTCGATCGTGAAGGCGGTTCGGCTCGGCCGCCGGATCTATGACAATCTTCGCAAGGCGATGAGCTTTATCCTCGCGGTCCATGTTCCGATTGCGGGGCTTGCGCTGTTGCCGCTGCTGACCGGGATGCCGCTGCTGTTCGGGCCGGTCCACATTGCGTTTCTCGAAATGATCATCGATCCCGTCTGCTCACTGGTTTTCGAGGCCGAGACCGAAGAGCGCGACGTGATGCAGCGGCCGCCACGCGCGCCGGACGAGTTGCTGCTGCCAAGGTCCCTGCTGGTCTGGTCGGCGCTGCAGGGCGGTCTTGCGCTGGCCCTGACCGGCGGCGTGATGGCGACGGCGAATGCCTACGGCATGCCGGAGAACGAGGTGCGGGCGTTGACGTTCTTCTCGCTGGTGCTGGTGATCGTGAGCCTGATCTTCGTCAACCGCTCGTTCTCGACATCGCTTGTCGAGGCCTTCACCAGGCCGAACCGGACGCTGGCCGTCATTGTCGTGTTCGTGACCGCCGTGCTTGCCTTGAGCCTCGCGTGGCCGGCCGCAGCGGACCTGTTTCGCTTTGGTCCGCTGCATGCCGACGATCTCGCGATTACGGTGGTGGCGGCGGCGATTTCCCTGGTGTTGCTGGAACTGTCGAAATACCCGCTGCGCCATCGCTGGCCCGCCCGAGCCCCGTAGCCCGCATGAAAGTCTGCCCTGACAACGGCAGACAAACGTCTATTTGCAGTTCTTGCAGATCGTCAGCTTTCTCTTCAATACGTCGTCTTCCTGATCGACCGATGACTGGCTGGCGCTATCCGGATTGGACCTGGAGCCCTTTGCTGCGCGTGACCTCGCGGGCGGCATCTCCCGACTTGACGTGTCGTTGTCGTCGCTGACGCCTGCGCTGAAGCCATCGTAATCGGCGGCCGGATTAGGCGCGGGCGATGCATTGGGCGGTGCAATTGAAACCGGGGGCCTGATCGAAGTCTGTCCTGTCGCGCCGCCGTGCGGCCATGTGCCGGCAAACATGAGGCCGAGAGCCAAGAGCGTCGCGCTTCTCATTCGCATCCTTCGAACAGCTCTGGTTCATCGATTGGCAGGTTGGCTCATCGAGCCACGCTATGCTGAAGACTAACAGGACTCGCACGACCGTCAAAGCGCCCGGCTATTCGTCCCGCCTATCCATTCTCCTGTAGCACCCGCCGCAGCCTGCGGATGATGACGCCGCGGGCGCGGTCGTCGGCGGCGGCTGCGACGCGGTCG
This sequence comes from Bradyrhizobium sp. WSM4872, assembly GCF_055811715.1. NCBI lineage: Bacteria > Pseudomonadati > Pseudomonadota > Alphaproteobacteria > Hyphomicrobiales > Nitrobacteraceae > Bradyrhizobium > Bradyrhizobium sp. WSM4872. The sequence continues at coordinate 49,975 of NZ_JBVVPT010000030.1, forward strand.
TTGATGTCGAGCATGAGTTCCGACATCTCGTTGTGCCAGTCGAGCCGGGTCACGGCTTCCGGCGCTAGCCTGCGCCGATGATCGACGTCGAGCACGCGCGGCTCGGGGGTCGAGAGCTCATAGACGTCGTCCAGCACCGGCTGATAAATCTTCGCCGCCGGAAGGATGCGCTCGGCGACGCGTTCGGCAAGGCCCGCGATCGCATTCTCTTCGCCATGGATCAGGAACAGCCCGCGCGCGATCGGGCGGCGTGCCGCGATCCAGCGGGCGATGCCGGCGCCGTCGGCATGTCCGGAATATTCGTCGATCATCCGGATCCGCGCCGCGACCCGGATCTCCTCGCCCTGGATTCGTACCGCCTTGGCGCCGTTCTGGAGGAAGCGGCCGAGCGTGCCGTTGGCCTGGAAGCCGGTGAGCAGCACGGTCGCATGCGCGTTCCACAGCCAGTGCTTCAGATGATGGCGGATACGGCCGGCATCGCACATGCCGCTGGCCGCGATGATGATGTGAAAGCCGGAGAGCCGCATGATCGCCTTGCTCTCGGCCACCGTCTCGGTGAACTTGAGATGCGGCGAGTTGAGCAGACGGCTGACGTCGACGGTCTGATCGAGGCTCGTCGCGTTCTGCCGGAACACTTCGGTTGCATGGATCGCGAGCGGCGAATCCAGGAAGATCGGCGCTGCCGGAATCTCGCCGCGCTCCATCAGATCGACGAGGTCGACGATCAGTTCCTGGGTGCGCTCGACCGCGAAGGCAGGGACGAGCAGGGCGCCCCTGGCGGCTGCGGCATCGCGGACCTCGGTCGCAAGATGCTGCCGGCGCTGCTCCGGCGTTGTGACGGCACGCACGCGGTCGCCATAGGTCGACTCGGAAATGACGTAGTCGAGGTCCGACGGCGCCTGCGGATCGGGCTGGAGCAGCTTTGCCTCGGGGCCGACGTCGCCGGAGAGTAGCACGCGCAACGGGCGCGTTGCACCCGCATCGGCAAACTCGAGCTCGATCGAGGCGGACCCGAGCAGATGGCCCGCGTTCCAGTAGCGCGCGCGAACGCCGGATATCACGTCGATCCAGCGTTCATAGTCGACGAGACGAAACGATTGCAGCGTGGTGAGCGCGTCTGCTTGCGTGTAGATCGGCTCGACCTCCTTGCGGCCGCGTGCAGCGTTGCGCCGGTTGAGTTGTGCGACTTCGGACTCCTGGATGTTGCCGGCGTCGGGCAGCATCCAGGAGCAGAGGTCGATCGTGCCGCGCGTCGCCAGGATCGGTCCGCCAAATTCCTCGCGCACGAGCTTTGGCAGCAATCCGCTGTGATCGATATGGGCGTGCGTGAGAAGCACCGCATCGATATCGGCGGGCCGAAAGGGAAAACCGCCGTAGTTGAGCTCCTTGAGCGTCTTCTGCCCCTGGAACAGGCCGCAATCGACCAGGAAGCGGCCGGAGGCAGTCTGGAAAAGGTAGCTCGAGCCGGTCACGGTGCGGGCGGCGCCGCAAAATCGAACGGTGATGCTCATGTCGTCGTCTCCGGCGCAGGTGTCTGGCTCAGTTCGGGCCGCAGCGCAGCCGCGAGAATCTCGGTGAGCGCGATCGCGTTGGTCGGATGCGACACGCTGTCGGTCGAGCGGATGGAGCGGATGCCGGCGTCGCTGAACGCCGCGACCATTTCGGGCGGAAACAGGGCATGCGTCACGATCGCGTCTATGCCGGTCGCACCTGCGGCCTCAAGCGCCTTCGCCGCAACCATCAATGTGGCTCCGGAAGAGATGATGTCGTCGACCAGCAGCGCCGGGCGACCGGAGAGCAGGCCCGGATTGGCAAAGTCGATTTGCACGGAACGATCGCCGTGGCGCATCTTTCGGGCGACCGTATGCTGCAATTGGAGCCGCCGGGCGAGATCACTCACCCATGGCTCGGATTCGGAATCGGGGCCGATCACGACGGTGGCCGGATCGACTCCAGTTTTTGCGAGGGTGTTCGCAATCGCCGGCATAGCGGACAGATTGTCCGCCTCGATGCCGGGAAACATGAGCTCGATCCTGGCCGTGCGGTGCAAATGCGCGTCGACGGTGACGACACGATCGACGATTCCTGTAAGGAGTCGGCCGATGGCGCGCTGGCTGATAGCTTCGCCCGGATGAAAAGCCGCGTCCTGCCGCATGTAACATAGATACGGCGCCACCAGGACCAAACGCTTTGCGCCGGCGCGTCGCAGTGCTTCACAGGCCAGCAGCAGCGCGATCAGCTTCTCGTTGGGCTGGTCCAGTGCGGCGTAGAGGATAACCGTGTCCGCGACCGGGCCCGATCGTGATACGCAGTTCGCCGTCGGGGAAATGGTGAAGATCAATTTCCTCACAGGCAAGTCCGAGCTTCGTCGCCACTCGCGCTGCTGCACCCGTGGCCGAGGGCAGGCTCTGGAAGGCGATCGTGCTCACGGCGCCGTCCCGCCTTGAAGGGTATCTCGATCTTTGATGGCGTACCCGGCGTCGGCAGCGGTCGCAGTCGCAGCGAGATCGTACTCCGGCTGGTCGAAGGTGTGGACGCGGTAGAGCGGCTCGCCAAGCTCGACCCGGTCGCCGATCTTCTTGAACAGCCGGATGCCGGCGCCCTTGTCGAGCGGCGCGCCGGCGGTGCGGGCCAGGCGATTGAGCCGCAGGCAGTCGATTGCGGTGACGACGCCGTCGTGCGCGGCCTTGACGTCGAACGAAAGATTGCCGAGCTCGGTACTGCAATTCGATGGGCCCTGGGCATCGATGATCCTCTGCATCTGCTTCAGCGCCGCCCCGCTATCGAGCAGCTCGCGAGCCCGCGCATAACCTGCCCCGCCGCGCAGCTTCGGATCGTGTTCGAGGAGATGGGCGGCGAGGCGCAACGATTTCTCGCGCAGATCTCGCGGGGCATCCGGGTCGTTACCGAGCACGGCCATCACGTCGTTGGCCTCGAGCACCGGCCCGATGCCGTTGCCGATCGGCTGGCGGCCGTCGGTTGTGATCACTTCGATCGTGCGACCGAAACAATCGCCGACGAATTCGAACATTTTTCGCAAGCGCATCGCTTCGACGGCGCTGGTGACCTTCGCCGTCGGTCCGACCGGAATGTCGATCAACAGGTGCGTCGAGCCAGCTGCGATCTTCTTGGACATGATGGAGGCAACCATCTGCTCGCGGGTGTCGAGACTGAGCGGGCGTTCGACCGAGATCAGGATGTCGTCGGCGGGCGACAGATTCACGTGCCCGCCCCAGATCAGGCATCCATTGCAGGTCGCAACGATCGTCTTCATCTCCTCGACCCCGACATTGACCCGCGCCAGCACCTCCATCGTGTCGGCGGTGCCCGCCGGCGAGGTGATGGCGCGGGAGGACGTTTTGGGAATCGGCAGGCCGTGCGCGGCGACGATGGGTACCACGACCATCGAGGTGCGATTGCCGGGGATGCCGCCGATGCAATGCTTGTCGACCACGATCGGGGCCGGCCACACCAGTTGCGTGCCGGCCTCGGCCATCGCACCGGTAAGAGAGAGGAGCTCGTCACTGGTGATGAAGCTCGCCGAACCGATCAGGAATGCGGCGATTTCCATGTCGGAGTAGCGGTAATGTGCGAGATCATCGATGATCGCGCCGATTTCCGCCCGACTCAACGTTCGTCCGCGAATTTTGGCGCGCACCGCCTCCAGGCTCTCCGGAGGGGAGGCGGGCGTGACCGTGACCAGCGTGCCGGCGGCTTGCGCGAAACGCCGGAACGCGGGCTCGGAGAGGCCGATCTCGTCGGGGGCGGCCAGCGCGTCGTCGTCAGTGATCAGGAGCGTCGCGAGCAGCACCTTGCCGTCGAGACGAAGCTCGACCCGACTGAACCCGCGAAAGATGTCCGCACGCAGCGCCTTCGACCGCCTGGAAATGACGACGACGTTCTCGCGGCCGGTATCGAGATGGACACGGCGGATCTTGAGTTGGGGACGTGAGGGATCTGGATGCATGAAGGGGCCGGCAGGAAGGTTGGGCCTCCATGCTTACCCGCCACTGGCTCCATGCAATTGACCCAGATCACGTCCGACGTCCTGGCCCGGCATGGCGCTCGGGTCGCCTTGCGGTGACGAGCAGCAGGCGGGCTGCGGACTGCGACCTCCAACGCACGTCAGGAATATGGTTGATAAACAGTAACCGTCCGCCGCGCGCTCCCCAGCGGCCGCGAACGTCAAAGAGGAATTTAACGCTTGCGCCCTAACTTGCGCTCGCCATGAGTGACCAGGCCGTCCACAGCGAGGTACATCCGTTTTCGGCGCGTGCGGCGCTTCCCTGGCTGGTGAGCCTTGGCGTGTATGCCCTGCTGCTGATCCTTGGACCGCGGCTGCTCAATGATCCCGACAGCTATTCCCACATCGAGGTTGGGCGCTGGATTATCGCGCACGGCACGCTGCCGGCGAGCGACCCATTTTCCTTTTCGAGGTACGGCGCCCCCTGGATCACCTTCGAATGGCTCTCGGAGATCATCTACGCCGGAGCCTACGCGCTTGCCGGCTGGCAGGGCGTCCTGGTCGTCGCCGCCGCGGCGATAGCGCTCGCCTTTGGCCTGTTCACCTTCTTCCTGCTGCGCGAGCTTTCGCCGACCCAGACGCTGCTCATGGTGATCGCGGCCGTCATCCTGTTGGCCCCGCATATGCTGGCGCGGCCACATGTGCTGGTGCTGCCGCTGATGGTGACCTGGGCGGCTGCCCTGGTGCGCTGCATGGATCGTGGAGGGCCTCCACCGTACTGGGCCCTCCCGCTGCTGGTCCTGTGGGCCAATCTGCACGGCAGTGTGGTGCTGGCGCTTGGGCTGATCGGCCCTGCGGGGCTCGAAGCGCTGCTGCGCGAGAAGCGCAGCGAATGGCCACGGGTATTCCTGCGGTGGCTGCCGTTCACCGCGCTCGCGGTCGCAGCGTCCTGCCTGACGCCCTACGGGCCGGAACCGCTGCTGATGCCGCTGACCACACTCGGTCTCGGCCCCGCGCTCGGTTGGATCGCGGAATGGCGGCCGCAGGATTTCAGCCACATAGGTTTCTTCGAGCTGCTGCTGCTGGGCGGCATATTGGCGCTCTCGCGTGGCGTGACGCTGCCGGTCGTGCGGGCCCTGGTCGTGATCGGCTTGCTGCATTTCGCGCTGGCCCAGATCCGCAATGCGGATCTGCTGGCCATGCTGGCGCCGCTCTATCTGGCGGCTCCGCTGGGGCGGATGTTCGGCGGACCGATTGGGGAAGATGCTGCCGGCTCGTCGCGCGGCCTGAACCTAGCCACGCTCGGCGTGTTGATCGTGGTGAGCGGGGCGGCACTGGCGCGTGATCTACGGCCGGCCACGGCCATTACCCCTCAGGCTGCCATCGCTGAAGCCAAACTCGCCACGGCGGGGCACGTGCTCAACGATTATTCCTTCGGCGGCTATCTGATCTTTGCCGGCATTCCAACCTTCATCGACGGTCGCGGTGAACTGTACGGGGGAGCGTTCATCAACCGCTACAATCGTGCCCTGGCGCTGGTCGACCTCGGCGACTTTCTCGAGTTGCTCGACGAATATAAGATCGGCGCGACCCTGCTTGCGCCGGGGACGCCGGCGATAGCGATGCTGGACCGGCTGCCCCAATGGCAGCGCGTCTACAGCGACGACGTGGCGGTCGTGCACAAGCGGCGAGATCTGCCGCAAAGATAGATCAAGCGGTCCCGAAGGCTGCGTATTGGCCGCCGAGCGGCACGCCGCTCAGGGTCGCTTCGAGGCGCCGCGACGGTTTGGTGTTCCAGGGCAGCAGCAGGAAATGGCGCGCACCGATTTCGCGCAAGCCGCCGGCAGCCATCAATTTTCGGGTTGTGCCGGCACCGAGCAAGACGGCGTCCCGATCGAACTCACAACGCGCGACGGCAAGGCGGGTCAGCGGGTTGTACGGATTGTGCTCGATGACGCAGACGAGTCCCCCGGGGCGCGTCACGCGCCGCATCTCGGCGATGAATTGCGCCCATTCGGCCGGCACGACGTGGTGCATCACGCAGACGGCCGTGACCAGATCGAAGCTGGCATCATCGAAAGGAAAAGTGCGACCGTCAAACTCACGGTAGTCGACCCTGCCGTTGTCAGCGCGTGCCTGCGCCAGGCTGGCCGACGAAACGTCGATACCGCTCAAGCGGCCGACCATACCGTGCAGCAGGGGATGAAGGCTGCCGACGCCGCAGCCGACGTCCAGCATGTCCGGCCTCTCCGTGTCAAGCCGCTGCGCGATTAGATTGCCCAGGAGATCGGCCTTGGCGCGCATGAAGAAGTGATGCGGCAAGCCGGAGAAGTCGATCGAGGATTGGACCACGTCACGATAGTTGCCGTGGTAACCGTCGAAGAGTTCGGTCATGCGCTGGGTCACTGGTTGACGGCGTGGATCGCGGGTGCGGCCGCCGCCTCGTTGCGGTCGAAGCCGGCGCGGGTCTGCACCACGTAGAGCGGGCGACGTTTCACCTCGGCATGGATACGGCCGACGTAAAGCCCCACGATGCCCGTCATCAGCATGTTCATTCCACACAGCAGGGACACGACGACGATCGTCGAGGACCAGCCGGTGACGAGATGACTGTCGTTGCTGAGCCACAACAGGATCACCCAACCGCCGTAGAGCAGTGCGACTCCCGAGACCGTCAATCCGCACCAGATTGCGAGCCGCAAGGGCAGATCGGAAAAGCCGAGCGCGGCATTCATGGCGAGCCGCACCATCTTGAACAGCGGATATTTGGTCTCGCCCGCTGCACGCTCGAGGCGGTGGAAGGTGACCTCGGCCTGCCGGAAGCCGAGCCATGCGATCATGCCGCGTACGAAGCGGTCCTGCTCCGGCATCTGCCGAAGGGCGTCGAGCACCTTGCGATCGATCAGGCGGAAGTCGCCGACATCGGCGGGAATGCCGACCGAGGACATCCTGCCGAGAAGCCGGTAGAACAGATGCGCGGTGGCGCGCTTGAATCGGCTTTCGCCGTCGCGCGACAGGCGGCGGGCGTGGACGATGTCGTTGCCTTCCTGCCATTTTGCGATCAATTGCTCGATCACTTCGGGCGGATCCTGCAAATCGGCATCCATGACGATGATCGCTTCACCTTGCGCTGCGTCCATGCCGGCGGTGATGGCGATCTGATGGCCGAAATTCCGCGACAAGCCGATATAGCGAAAGCGCGGGTCGCGCGTGGCGAGCGCCTCTAGCACGATCGAGCTGGAATCACTGCTGCCGTCGTCGACGAAGATTGCTTCCGCCGGCCCGTCGAGCCGGGACAAGACCAGGTCGAGCCTGCGCAGCAGCACCGGCAACACGGCTTCCTCGTTGAACACGGGGATGACGAGGCTGTAGCGGATCGACTGGATATTGGCCGCCATGCGAGAGATTCCAACTCGTTGCAGGAGCGGAAGTCTATGCCGGCGGTGGTTAAGGTCGCCTTGCCACAACCATTAAGGATATGGGGCACCGGGGGTGGCTTGCATTGAGTGGGCGCGGATGGTGATGCCCGATTGACCACGCTGGGCAGCCGCGGCTTTGGCCCAGGACTTGCGACTTAGGACTTGCGGCGGATCTTGTAGAGAACAAATCGATCCGAGGTGTCCAGCGCCTCCAGCAGATCCGGCAGCGGGTTTGGGGCCCGCGGCCCGAGGACGTAGAGATAGTCGTAATCGTGGTGCCAGGTGCGAACGAAGGGCGGAACGCCGGCCGGCGGCCGGCTTGCCGCAATCGCGGTAAGCACGCTTAGCGGCATCGGCGCCCCGTAGGGAATGGCAAGACGGCGCACGTCTTCGCGTGGCCGCACGGGCTGCTTGCCCGCTTCCGTGAATAGATTGGGCACGAACGCGTTGGCATAGTGCACGGCGAGCGTAGGCGCATAATACATTGGATATGAGGTAAGGTCGGCGAACGGCGGGTCTCCATTGTCGTCCGTGCTGGCGACGAGGATGCGCGAACCGCGGTCGATCTTGCGGAACGACTCGACAATGGCCGCATAGTCGGTGCGGTAAGGCAACCACACCGCGAGCACGACGGCGAGATTGATCAGTATGATGCCACTGATCGCGGCGAGCGCTGCCATGCTCCATGCCCGGCTCGGCAGCGTCAGCGAGCAGAAGGCGGGCAGGATCAGAGCCGCAGCGGGGATCACGCGAAGGTCGACGAACGAGGTTCCGAACAGCTGCGAGGGAATGACGACGTAGAGCAGCGCGAAGCCGATCGCGAGCCAGATCCCGGCTGTGTCGAGCTTGAGGACGCCGCGTCTTGCGGCGAAAAACAGCGCGATCATCAGCGCAAGCCCGGTCGCCGCCGCGATCGTCAGATTGTAACCGTTCATGATGCGCAACGGCCAGATCGGCTTGAATCCGAGAAACCAGCTCGTTCCTTCGCTTCCGATCGATCCCGCGGTCATGCGCATGATCCCAAACAGGCCAAGCGCGGGTATGGCCAACGCGCCGAGCCGCGCGGCGGCGACACCGTACGAAATTCGCCCATGCCGGATGCGCGAGAGCTCGTAAAGGCCGAGCGTCGCGCCGTAGATGCCGAGGGAGAAGAAATGCGCCGCAAACAGCGCAGCGACGAAGACCATGTTGACGACGAAACGCAGTGGCCATGGGCGCTCCGCGAGCATCAGATAGACGGCGATGCCGCAGAGAGCGAGGCCCAGTCCGAACTCGAAATTCACGAAGCCCCAGCTGAACGGCAGACAGAAAAGGAAAGCGAGCGCCGCAAAGCCGGCGAGATGGACCCGTCCCTTCCGGGCCCATTCGAGCAAAAGCGCGCCGCCGACGATCAGCAATTGGCTCAGGAACAGGAACAGCCGCGTGGCGCTCTCGACGCTGATCAGCCGCGCCATTTGCGGCACCAGCAGATCCATTCCAAGGTTGGGATAGAATGCCCAGGCCACTTCGTAATGCGGATTGGCGTTGGGGGTGCCGTTCTGGCTCAGAATATACATCCGGGCGAGGTGATTGGGATAGTCGACCATCGCGGGGATAGGGGTCAGCAGCACCGGAAGAAACGACAGGGCCGCCAGGACGGCAAGAACGGTGATCGCCACCGACCGGTCCGAGCCAAGACGAGCCCGGATTGTCGAGGTCGGCTTGTCGGAAGGAATCATGTCATAGGGCCGCTGGAGTTTGAGCTTACGCTCTACGACGGCGCAACCGCGCGACACAACGCCATAATGTGAACTTCGCGAAAATCAAGCTGGGGTCGCCGCCGCATCGGAAGGAGGAGCCCGTCATCCGGCGCGCTGCACGCGGACTTGTGCTGATGAGATTGCAGCGCGCCGGCTATGCTGGCTACTTGACCGCCGCACTGATCGAGTTGAATTTGCCGCTCAGGAGTGCGCTGCCGGTGTTGTTCACGGCCGCGATGATCGCAAACGCGATGCCGGTGGCGATCAGACAATACTCGATGGCGGTGGCACCATTTTCGTCGGCAAGAAATGACTTGAGTAAAGTCATCGTCAACTCCTGTTCATCCGTCCAACCTACGCTGGTGCCGTTTTCGGAATGGTAAATTGATTCACTAAGTTTTCGTGGGCGCGCCAAAACGCAGGTCGGATGGTCCTCACCTGCCGCTGATATGGTGTCATCGATTGACTTAAGGTTTCGTCACCCAATTCGGACGCATTAGGCGATGTCGTCATCCCGTCTCAGGACGAGATCTGGCGTTCCGGCGCGGCCTTGCCGGGGCGTTTCAGCACCGTTGCCAGGCGTCCGACCAGATAGCTCAGCGCGCACGGCTGCGCCCGCGCGAAGCTGCCGGCGAGGCTTTCTGCCTCCGCCGCGTCGTTGACGATGCCGATGTAGTTCTTTCTGGCGTCCTGCTGCTGCACGAGCCTGCAAATCCCGGGTTCAATCGAAGGGCGACCATGCTGCGCTGAGCGGGAAGCGTGGGTTAATTTTGTATTCCGTAGGATACGTGCCGCCCCCGGCAACTGTGAGCAGACGCTGAAAGCGCGGCTTGGCTTAACGGATTGTTGAGCCTGTTCTCGAGCGGGCGCCGGGCTCACTCGCGCCGACCGTCCGCATTCAGCGCCCGCAACACCGCGATGCGGGCGAACATCATCCAGCCGCCGCCGGTCTCGGCCGCGTTGATCAGGGTTTCGATCGCGGTCTGCCAGTGGCTCGCATGCTGCGTATCCTCGGGCAGTCGCATGATGTGATCGGCAGCTTCTTGCAGCGTCCGAAGCTTGCGCCCGCCACGTAACGAAATGGGGTCGTCGAACGCAGTCGACCAGGGCATGTCAGGTCGGCCGACCGGCGAGGCGAGGCATCACGGCGTCGTCGCTGCGCGATGCTGCTAGCCGGCCTTCTTCGCCCGCACCGGCCTGTCGGCCTTTTTGGGAGCGGCTTTCGCAGCAGTGTCCTTGCCGCCCTTGCCGGCGATCGGCAGCAGCATCTCGCGCTGGCCTTCGACGCGCTTCTTCGGCTTCTTGCCCTTGACGGTGTCCTTGCTCGCGTCCTTGGTCGCATCCTTGGCCACCTTCGCTGCGGGGCCTGCGTCCTTCTCGTTTGCGATGCTCTTTTTCAGCGCGTCCATGAGGTTGATGACGTTGCCGCCGGTCTTGGGCGCGGCCTTCGCGCTGATGGGCGCGCCGCTGCGCTTCTTGTTGATGAGGTCGATCAGCGCGGTCTCGTAATGGTCCTCAAACAGCTCGGGCTCGAACGCGCCGGACTTCTTCTCGACGATGTGCTTTGCAAGGTCGAGCATGTCCTTGGTTAGTTTCACGTCCTGGATATCGTCGAAATAGTCCTTCTCGCCACGCACCTCATAGGGATAGCGCAGCAGCGTCCCCATCAGGCCGCTCCCGAGGGGCTCCAGCGCGATGATGTGCTCGCGGTTGGTCAGCACCACGCGGCCGATCGCGACCTTGTCCATGCTCCGGATCGTCTCGCGGATCACCGCAAAGGCGTCGTGGCCGACCTTGCCGTCGGGCACGAGATAATAGGGACGGATCAGATAGCGGCTGTCGATGTCGGTCTTTGGTACGAACTCGTCGATCTCGATCGTGTGGGTGGACTCCAGCGCGATGTCGTCGAGCTCGTCCTTGGTGACCTCGATATAGGTGTCGGTGTCGACCTTGTAGCCCTTGACGATGTCCTCCGAAGTCACCTCGTCACCGGTCTCGGCGTCGACCTTGAGGTACTTGATCCGGTGGCCCGTCTTGCGGTTGATCTGGTTGAACGAGACCTTCTCGGTATCCGAAGTGGCCGGATAGAGCGCGACCGGGCAGGTCACGAGCGACAAACGTAGAAAACCCTTCCAATTGGCGCGGGGGGCCATGGGCTACTCCAAACGCAACGGGGACAGAGGACGAAGATACCATCGGGGAACAACGAATCATAGCAAGGCGGATCGCTGAATCTTGCAACTGCGTTAACCGGCCGCCCGGCGCACGGTTGCAGCCTGATCCGGCTGCAAAGGCCGGAACATCATATCCGATCATGCGTTGCCACGGGACATTCCGCCGCGAGGAGTCGCGGCCATCCGACGCGACGGCCAGAAATTGAGGTCACCATGGCAACCACGCGAGACCAACGTCAGATCGTGGAAACTCCGACCGAGGCGCGCCAGGGCGAGCCCGGGCCGTCGGTGGCGGCGCTGCTCGCCATATCCACCGGGCTCGCGATCCTGATCCTCGCGGTCATCTGGTTCGTGTTCTTCCGGACCTGATCGGCAGATCGACCGGACGCTTCGCACCTTCCGACTCGCCGCGCAACGCGGCACATTGCGCCCGCCATGCCGCCGGTTCGTTCGTCCGGTGGCTTGGCGGGCGCGGTGCGTTGACCGCGAACAGGTCGGATATGACCAAAAAGTAACGCGGCCGGTTCCCCGTGTTCATATTCAGTTCACGCCGGAATTGCTCATCTGTGCGGGTGTTTCATGCGGCCTAATTCTGGAGAAAAGCGTGCGCCTGCTCGTCGTTGAGGACGACCCCGATCTCAATCGCCAGCTTACCAAGGCGCTGACCGACGCCGGCTATGTCGTCGATCGCGCCTTCGACGGCGAGGAGGGGCATTATCTCGGTGACAACGAGCCCTACGATGCCGTAGTGCTCGACATCGGCCTGCCGAAGAAGGACGGCATCTCGGTGCTGGAAGCCTGGCGGCGCAACGGCCGCACCATGCCGGTCCTGATCCTCACCGCGCGCGACCGCTGGAGCGACAAGGTTCAGGGCTTCGATGCCGGTGCCGACGACTATGTCGCAAAGCCGTTCCACCTGGAGGAGGTGCTGGCGCGCATCCGCGCGCTGCTGCGCCGCTCCACCGGCCACGCCCAGAGCGAGCTGAGCTGCGGCCCCGTCACGCTCGATACCAGGACCGGCCGGGTCAGCGTATCAGGCAATCCCATCAAGATGACGTCCCACGAGTATCGGCTTCTGGCCTACCTGATGCACCATTCGGGGCGCGTCGTGTCCCGCACCGAGCTGGTCGAGCATCTCTACGACCAGGACTTCGACCGCGACTCCAACACCATCGAGGTCTTCGTCGGCCGCATCCGCAAGAAGCTCGACGTCGACATCATCCAGACCGTCCGTGGCCTCGGCTATCTCCTGACCCCGCCGGCCCCCGGCGCTTGAAGCGCGGTGTCTCGAAGTATTTTGTCTAGACCTATCTTGGCTTGACGAGCGGCGCGGCAGGGGCCTTGTTCTGGTCATGAGTTCCGACGCCATGCCACCCCGCGCCTCCGGGATCATTCCGATGCCCGCCAGCTCGCTTGCGAACCGCCTGTTTCTGTCGGCGACCGCGTGGCTCGTGGTGATCCTGGCCATTACCGGCGTGGTGCTGTCGTCGGTCTACAAGAACGCCACCGAGCGCGCCTTCGACCGCCGGCTCAATCTCTATCTCCGCACGCTGATCGCCGAGGTCGCCACCCCCGACGAGCCGCCGGACCGCCAGTTCCAGTCGCTCGGCGAGCCCTTGTTCGAACTGCCGTTGTCCGGCTGGTACTGGCAGATCACCCGGACCGACACTGAAAAGCCGGAGGTGCGCTCTTCGCGCTCGCTCTGGGACAAGAAGCTACCAAAGCTGGAGGAGCAGGGCACCGAGCTTACCGCCGCCGGCATCCGGATCGCTTATGTCGATGGTCCCGAGGGACAGAACCTGCGCATGGTGGAGCGGCCGGTCGATCTCGGCGCGGACGGCAAATTTCTCGTCAGTGTCGCCGGCGACGACACCGAGATTTTCGATGAGACGCGCAGTTTCGATTACTATCTCGGCGGCACCTTCACCGCGCTAGGCATCGTGCTGCTGCTGACCACCGTGTTCCAGGTCCGCTTTGGTCTCGCGCCGCTCAAACGCATCTCCGAATCCATCGCCGACATCCGGTCCGGGCGGGCGGAGCGGCTCGAGGGCGAGTTCCCGGTTGAGATCGCACCGCTGGCGCGCGAGACCAACGCGCTGATCGACGCCAATCGCGAGATCGTCGAGCGCGCCCGCACCCATGTCGGCAATCTCGCCCACGCCATCAAGACGCCGCTCTCGGTCATCGTGAACGAGGCCGGCGCGCATGCCGCCGATCCATTCGCGGCCAAGGTGATGGAGCAGGCCGACGTAATGCGCGACCAGGTCGCCCATCATCTCGAGCGCGCGCGCATCGCGGCGCGGGTCTCGGTCGTCGCGACGGTGACGGAGGTTGCACCGGCCATCGAGGCATTGCGGCGGACCATGGAGAAGATCCACCGCGGCCGCGGCATCGTGGTCGAGGCCGAAGCCGATCCGTCGGCGAAATTTCGCGGCGAGCGGCAGGATCTGGAGGAGATGGTCGGCAATCTCGTCGACAACGCCTGCAAATGGGCGGCCTCGCGGGTCTTCATCGAAGTTCTGGTGGAGGCGCCTCATCAGGCGAGCGCCGGTCCGCGGCTGCATATCGTCGTCGACGACGACGGCCGCGGCTTGTCGGAGGCCGAGCGTACCCAGGTCTCACGGCGCGGCCAACGGCTCGACGAGTCCAAGCCCGGATCGGGGCTGGGGCTGTCGATCGTGACCGAGCTCGCTGCGCTCTACGGCGGCAGCCTCTCACTCGGCCGCGCGCCGACCGGGGGCTTGCGGGCGGAGCTGGTCCTCCCCGGAATATAATCCCTTGTTCCGACGCGACTATTTGGCCTCCTGGGCGTCGATCCAGATGAAACCAGGGGTATTCGGAGCGACTTCCTAAACGGCTTCTTAAGTGGGCCCTCCTATGATCGGGCAGGACGGATCCCAGGTCCGCCATTTTACCGTTCATTACCCGGGCGCATGAGCCAGACATCGATCGAGCGGCTGAGGGAATATCTCGCGCAGCTCCCGCCGCAGGCGCAGGCGCTGCTGATGCGGGAGTTGGAGCGTGCGCTCGAGCGCGGCCAGGACACGGCCGTGGCAACCCTCGTGCTCGACCAGCTGCGCAAGATCGTCCGCAAGACGGAAGCCGACGCCGCCCCACCGCCGCGTACGGACGATCTGTCGCGGCTGCTGTTCCAGGTGCTGGAACCATTCTTGGTCGAAGCAGGCGCCCCGATCCGGGCCGGGCAGATCCGCCGCTCTTCGCTGGCTCCGATCTGGCAATGGCTCGGCCGCGACGGTGCTCCGGCGAAGCTGAGCGAATTCGAGGCGGCGCTGGCGCGCATGCCGGCCGACAGCGCAGGGCAGGTTGAAGCGCTGGCCTCGAGGCTCCAGGCGGTCGCTGCGGATGCCATCTTCGAGCTGACGGGGCCGGGCGGGGGTGACAAATCGCGTGCGCTCGCACGCGTTGGCCCGCCCAACGTGATCGAGGATCTCTATTCGACCGGGGCGGTGCTCGCGGTCCGCGAGGCTATTGCCACCTTGAACGAGAAGCTGCCGCGCTCCTTGCGCGCCTTCGGCGATGCCCAGATCGCCTCGGTGACTGCCGCGCTCAACATTCCCGTGCTTCAGACGCCGCAGATGCTGCCCTTCGCGCTCTCCATCGTCGTGCAGCGGATGACCGCGCCGTGGCAGATCATCCGCCTCGCCATCAAGATTGCCGCGTCCGACGACGAGATCCGTGTTGCGGCAACGCCCTATGGCGTCGCCGTCACGATCGCGCTGCATGATCTGTCCTGCGTGGCCGCCATCCTGCGCATGGACATCAAGCGCGGCCATTTCGACAATGTCGCCGCCAACCTCAAGACGCTGCACGACGGCGTCCGAGGCCTGCGTACCGAGCTCGACCTGCGCAACGATTCCCCCTGGGGCAAGCAGTTGACCTCGATCCGGGCCGACATCTCCAACGCACTGCAATCCGAGATCGACAGTGTTCCCGGCCGCGTCCGCCGCATCCTGCGCCAGCGCGCCGAGAAGGACATTCCTCCGGGCGCGCGGATCGACAGCACCGAGGTCGAGGAAACCGTCGCGCTGATCGATTTCGTCGCGACCTGCCGCAATTATGCGAGCGAGCTTGCGATCAACGAGGTGACACTGCGCACCTATTCCGACCTGCAGCAATATGTCGAGCGTTCGACCGAGCAGCTGGTGCAGTCGCTGCGCGGCGCCGATCACAAGGTCCGCACCTATCGGCAGCAGCAGGTGCAGGCCGCGATCCGCTTCTGCCAGGTGCTGTTCGGCGATGACTATGCCTCGCTGATGAGCCGCGCCGCGGAGAACGCGGCCACGGGCGAGCGCAAATCGTCGCGCGCGAGTTGATCCAGGCGCATCTTTTTGTGATCACAATTTCAGGTTGACGGTGTCGGTGGCTGGCCCTACGGTCGCCGTGCAAATTTTGATACTTCTATCTGTGGGCGCATGAAATCCGTTATCAGTTCCATCGAAATCGAGAATCGCGTCGTCGTTGCCAAATATCAAAGGCTGATGGTCGGCGCGAAAGTGGTGCTGGTCGAGAAGGCAAGCGGTCGGCAGCTTCCTGAGACCGTCACCAGGGTGGCATCGCCCGTTCCCGTCGGCGCGTTGCGCATCAGATTGCCCGACGCGATCGAGCCGGGAACATACTTCCTGAAGGCCTTCAACGGGCATGGCGAGGACGCCGCTCAAAGTGCGGACTTCGAGATCGGCTAAGCCGTTGGATTTTCACCGTTTCGGGACTGTGTGCGGTCGCGCCGAATTGACAATTGTCAATTGCCGCATCGTCCGGCCGTGGTGTAAAGCCACCTGTGGGCGCGGCTTGCGCGCTGCCGGAAGCTTGTCAGATGATGCTATGGTTCGTGTTCGCGCTGATGACGGTGGCGGCGATCTTCGCCGTGCTTTTGCCGCTCGGCCGTAGCGGACGCGCGCAAAATCAGGGCAGCGAGGTCGCGGTCTACAAGGACCAACTCGCCGAGATCGAGCGTGATCTTGCCGCAGGGTTGATCGCAGCGCCGGAAGCCGAGGCCGCGCGCGTCGAGGTCAGCCGCAGGCTGCTTGCCGCGGCTGGCAGCGAGCCCGCAACGGCACCGAAATCCAGCCTCAAATGGCGCCGCGCGGCGGCCGTGCTGGCGCTTGCCGGCCTGCCGCTGGTTGCGATCGGCGTCTATGTGCCGCTCGGCTCGCCCAGGCTTCAGGACTTTCCGCTGGCGCAGCGGGAGCGCGGATCCGGGTCCGGCATGGCCCAGTCGCTCGAGAATCTGGTCGTACAGGTCGAGCAACATCTGGAAAAGAATCCAACCGATGGGCGCGGCTGGAACGTGATCGCGCCCGTGCTGGAGCGGCTTGGCCGCTTCGACGACGCCGTGCGCGCCTATCGCAACTCGCTCACCTACAATGGCGAGAGCGCGGAGCGCCGGTCCGATCTCGGCGAAGCGATCTCGGCCGCCGCCGGCGGCGTCGTGACCGCCGAAGCCAAGACCGAGTTCGAGCGCGCGCGGGCGCTCAGCGCCGACGACCCGAAAGCGAACTACTTCCTCGGTCTCGCCGCCGAGCAGGACGGCCGCAAGGACGATGCCGCCAATATCTGGCGCGCGCTGCTGGCGAAAGCGCCGGCGGATGCACCGTGGCGCCCTCTGGTGCAGACCTCGCTCGCGCGGGTCGGCGGCGGTGGCGTGACGATGCCGGCGCTGTCGGATGAGACCCTCGCAGCTTCCAAGGACATGAAAGAGGGCGATCGCAACGCGATGGTTCGCGGCATGGTCGAACGGCTCGCCACGCGCCTCAAGCAGAACGGTGACGACGTCGAGGGTTGGCTGCGCCTGGTGCGCGCCTATCTCGTGATGGGTGATCGCGACAAGGCGGTCGGGGCATCGACCGACGCCCGCCAGGCCGTTGCCAACGATGCAGCGCGGTTGCGCCAGCTCGATGAAGGCCTCAAGACGCTCGGGCTCGACGGATGACGATGTCAGGACGAGACGGGCAGGGAACGGATACGCCATGACGCGCAAGCAGCGACGTATGACCATCATCGGCGGCTCGCTTGCCGTGCTCGCGCTGGCGGCCGCGCTGGTGCTCAACGCGCTGCGCGACTCGATCGTATTCTTCTCGACGCCGACCATGGTCGCCGAGAAGCACGTTGCGCCCGGCAAGCGGTTTCGCCTCGGGGGCCTGGTGCAGCCCGGCTCGCTCCAGCGCGGCGACAATCTCGCAGTGACCTTCGAGGTCGCCGACGGCGGTGCAAAGCTTCCGGTCGCCTTCAAGGGCATTTTGCCTGATCTGTTCCGGGAAGGGCAGGGCGTCGTCGCCGAAGGCGCGCTCGACGCCAATGGCGTGTTCAAGGCTGACACCGTGCTTGCCAAGCACGACGAAACCTACATGCCAAAGGACGTCGCCGATGCCCTGAAGAAGCAGGGGCACTGGAAGGATGATTACGGCGCCAAGGCTTCCGACGGCGTCAAGCCCGCGGCCACGACCGCGCAGGGCAATTCGCAGGGAGCAGTGCGGTGATCGCGGAGTCGGGACACTATGCGCTGGTGCTGGCGCTCGGGCTGGCACTGATCCAGTCCATCGTGCCCCTGATCGGCGCGCGGCTGCGCGATGACGCGCTGATGAATGTGGCGCGCTCCACTGCGCTGGCGCAGCTTCTGTTCGTCGGTGCGTCGTTCATCGCGCTGGTGATGCTGCACGTGGAGTCGGACTTCTCGGTCGTCAACGTCTACGAGAATTCCCACTCCATGAAGCCGCTGCTCTACAAGATCACCGGCGTGTGGGGAAACCATGAAGGCTCGATGCTCTTGTGGGTGTCGATCCTCGCGCTGTTCGGCGGATTGGTCGCGGCCTTCGGCAATAATCTGCCGCTGTCGCTGCGCGCGCATGTGCTGGCCGTACAGGCGTGGATCGCCAGCGCTTTCTATCTCTTCATCCTGGTGACCTCCAACCCGTTCCTGCGCATCGCCAACCCGCCGATCGAGGGACGCGATCTCAATCCGGTGCTTCAGGACATCGGTCTCGCCGTGCATCCGCCAATGCTCTATCTCGGCTATGTCGGCTTCTCGATCTCGTTTTCCTTCGCGATCGCGGCGTTGCTGGAGGGGCGGATCGATGCCGCGTGGGCGCGCTGGGTGCGGCCATGGACGCTGGTCGCCTGGATCTTCCTGACCCTCGGTATCGCCATGGGCTCCTACTGGGCCTATTACGAACTGGGGTGGGGCGGCTGGTGGTTCTGGGACCCGGTCGAGAACGCCTCGCTGATGCCGTGGCTTGCCGGAACAGCGCTGCTGCATTCGGCGCTGGTGATGGAGAAGCGCAACGCGTTGAAGGTCTGGACCATCCTCTTGTCGATCCTGACTTTCTCGCTATCGCTGCTCGGCACCTTCCTGGTGCGCTCGGGTGTCATCACCTCGGTGCATGCCTTCGCGACCGATCCAACCCGCGGCGTGTTCATTCTCCTGATTCTCTGCCTGTTCATCGGGGGCAGCCTGTCGCTGTTCGCGGGGCGCGCGACGTCGTTGAAGCAGGGCGGCCTGTTCGCGCCGATCTCGCGCGAGGGCGCGCTGGTGCTGAACAATCTGCTGCTCACGGTCGCCTGCGCGGTGGTGCTGTTCGGTACGCTCTATCCGCTGGCGATGGAGATGCTTGCCGATTTCAAGATGTCGGTCGGTGCTCCCTTCTACAATCTCACCTTCGCTCCGCTGTTCACGCTATTGCTGCTCGCCGTGCCATTCGGGCCGATGCTGGCTTGGAAGCGCGGCGATCTGCTCGGCGTCACCCAGCGTCTGCTCGCGGCCGGCGTTGCCGGGCTCGTCGCCGTCGCCATGGTCTGGAGCTGGGTGCTCGGCGGCAGCGCGCTCGCGCCATTGGCAATCGGACTTGGCGTCTTTGTCATCGCCGGTGCCGTCACAGATATCGCCGAGCGGATCGGCCTGGTGCGGTTACCGTTCGCAACGGTACTGCATCGGGCCCGCGGCCTGCCGCGCTCGGCCTGGGGCTCTGCGTTTGCGCATGCCGGTCTCGGCGTCGCGCTGATCGGGATCGTCTGCGAGACCACCTGGAACAGCGAATATATCGCGACAATGAAACAGAACGACGTCGCCCATGTCGCCGGCTATGACGTGAAGCTCGACGGTCTGTTTCAGCGTCAAGGGCCGAACTTCCGCGAGATGATCGCCGAATTCAACGTCAGCAGTGACGGTGAGAAGCTCAGCGTGATGACGCCGTCCAAGCGCAGCTTCACCACCCGCGGCTCCTCGACCACCGAGGCCGCCCTGCTGACGCGCGGCGCAAGCCAGCTCTACATCTCGCTCGGCGACGCCACCGCCGAGGGCGCCATCGCCGTGCGCATCTATCACAAGCCGCTGGTGCTGCTGATCTGGTGGGGACCTGTGCTGATGGCGTTCGGCGGCGTGCTGTCGCTGTCGGACCGGCGCCTGCGGGTGGGTGCGCCAAAACCGGCGCGGACCAAGCAGCGCCTGCAGCCGGCGGAGTGATCCGATGCGTCGAATGATGGTCGCGTTCATCGCGCTGATGCTGCTGGCCCTGCCTGCGGCGCATGCCGTGCAGCCGGACGAGATCATGTCGGACCCTGCGAAGGAGTCGCGTGCACGCGACTTGTCGCGCGAGCTGCGCTGCATGGTCTGTCAGAACCAGTCGATCGACGATTCCGATGCGCCGCTGGCGCGCGATTTGCGGCTCCTGGTGCGCGAGCGCATCGCGGCCGGCGACAGCAATTCGCAAGTGCTCGATTTCCTGGTGGCGCGCTACGGCGAGTTCGTGCTGCTCAAGCCACGCTTCGAGCGCCAGAACATGCTGCTGTGGCTGCTCGCGCCGCTGCTGCTGATTGGCGGCGGCCTGGCGCTATGGCTGCAAATCCGCCGGCGCGCGCGAAATGGTGCAGACATCCCGGCTCCGCCGCTCACGCCCGAGGAAGAGGCGCGTCTCGCTGCATTGATGTCGGACGAGGCCACATCGCGCTAGCTACGTTGCTGCGCGCATCAAGCCGCACCGCGCGGGCGTTGCTGGAACCTTGTTAAGTTCCTGCCGGTTCACGACTTTCGGCCGCGATAAACTGCCGCATCCGCATTCCCAGTTCATTACAAAAGTTTAACCCTCCCGCCAGCGCACGGTAAGGCGGCAGCCCCCATCTTCAGGTCCGTAAGGTGCCGCCGTCAGGTACCAAATGGATTTCAAGGCCCTGGAGATCTCTGCATGACCGACCGTTCCGACCTCTCGAAACTTCCGTCCTACCGGCAGCCTCGCCGGTCCGTTTTCTCGGCCCGCAAGATCGCGCTGATGGCATCGGTCGTCGCCGGCCTCGGCGCCGCCGTCTACGGCTTCGGCACGTCGACCTCGCCGGCCGACCTGTTCTCGAGCCCCGCGCATGCACAGGTCAACAACGAGGTCCGCAAGGTCGAGCGCCCGATCGGTTTCGCCGACATTGTCGAGCGCGTGAAACCGTCAGTGATCTCGGTGAAGGTCAACATGAAGGAGAAGACCGCGAGCAATGATGATGGCGATGACGCGCAGTCGCCGTTCCAGCCGGGCTCGCCGATGGAGCGCTTCTTCCGTCGCTTCGGCGGTCCGGATGGCATCCCGGGCCTGAAGGGCGGTGGCGGTCGTGGCCGCGTCGTGCAGGGCCAGGGCTCCGGCTTCTTCATCTCGGCTGACGGCTTTGCCGTGACCAACAATCACGTGGTCGACGGCGCCGACAAGGTCGAGGTCACGACCGACGACGGCAAGACCTACACCGCCAAGGTGATCGGCACCGACCAGCGCACCGACCTCGCCTTGATCAAGGTCGAGGGCAGCTCGAGCTTCCCGTTCGCGAAGCTTGCCGACGGCAAGCCGCGGATCGGCGACTGGGTGCTCGCGGTCGGCAACCCGTTCGGGCTGGGCGGCACGGTAACTGCGGGCATCGTCTCGGCCAGCGGCCGCGACATCGGCAACGGCCCCTACGACGATTTCATCCAGATCGATGCGCCCGTGAACAAGGGCAATTCCGGCGGTCCGGCTTTCGACACCAACGGTGAGGTGATGGGCGTCAACACCGCGATCTACTCGCCTTCCGGCGGCAGCGTCGGCATCGCGTTCTCGATCCCCGCCAGCACCGTGAAGAGCGTGGTGGCGCAGCTCAAGGACAAGGGCTCGGTCAGCCGCGGCTGGATCGGCGTGCAGATTCAGCCAGTGACACCCGACATCGCCGACAGCCTCGGCATGAAGAAGGCCGAAGGTGCGCTGGTTGCCGAGCCGCAGGCGAATGGTCCGGCGGCCAAGGCCGGCATCGAGTCCGGTGACGTGATCACGTCGGTCAACGGCGAATCGGTCAAGGACGCGCGCGAGCTCGCCCGTACCATCGGCGGCCTGGCGCCCGGCGCGACCGTGAAGCTCAACGTGCTGCACAAGGGCCAGGACAAGGTGGTGAACCTCACCCTCGGCCAGCTGCCGAACACGATCGAGGCCAAGGCCGACATCGACAAGGACAGCGGCAAGGGCGCGAGCCGCGGCACCGATGTGCCCAAGCTCGGCATGACCGTCGCGCCCGCCGATTCCGTGGCCGGGGCCGGCAAGGAAGGCGTCGTGGTCACCGAAGTCGATCCGAAGAGCGCCGCAGCCGAACGCGGCTTCAAGGAAGGTGACGTGATCCTCGAAGTCGGCGGCAAGAGCGTGAGCACCGCCGGCGAAGTCCGCGACGCCATCAACACGGCGCGGACGGACAACAAGAACAGCGTCCTGATGCGGGTGAAGAGCGGCGGCCAGTCGCGCTTCGTCGCGGTGCCCATCGCCAAGGGCTAACCAAGGACTGGGCCTCAGGAGGCCTCCGAGATGAAGGGTGTCGCCGGCATCAGTCGCCCCCGCCGACGGCGCCCTTCGGGGGAGCAGCGCAACGTTTGCTTCCCCTGTCTACCTTCCGGTGGAATACGCCCCCCTCCGTCGGAAGGCCTAGGGCGGTGAAGTCCCCCCAGCTTCACCGCCCGCCTTTTTCTCCATGCCAGAGTCTCTCACTCGGCTTGCATGCGATTGCCGCTCGCGCCATGTTTAGAGAAGGTTCACTCCCTTGACCGTTGCCGAACGCACGATGCGCCTCCTCATCATCGAAGACGACCGCGAATCTGCCGACTACCTCGTGAAGGCGTTTCGCGAGGTCGGGCACATTGCCGACCACGCCGCCGACGGCGAGGAAGGCCTCGCCATGGCGGAGAACGGCGACTACGACGTGCTGGTGGTCGACCGCATGCTGCCCAAGCGGGACGGTCTGTCGGTGATCGGCGCGCTCCGCGACAAGGACGATACGACGCCGGTGCTGATTCTCTCCGCGCTTGGCCAGGTCGACGACCGCATCAAGGGCCTGCGCGCCGGCGGGGACGACTATCTGCCGAAACCCTATTCCTTCGCCGAGCTGT
This sequence comes from Bradyrhizobium sp. WSM4872, assembly GCF_055811715.1. Lineage (NCBI taxonomy): Bacteria > Pseudomonadati > Pseudomonadota > Alphaproteobacteria > Hyphomicrobiales > Nitrobacteraceae > Bradyrhizobium > Bradyrhizobium sp. WSM4872. The sequence goes on from NZ_JBVVPT010000030.1 coordinate 72,657, forward strand.
TGGCCCGGGTCGAGGTGCTGTCGCGCCGCCGCGGCGGTCCGGCCGAGGACACGTTGTACCGGGTCGGCGATCTCGAGCTCGACCGGCTCTCCCACCGCGTCGCGCGCGGCAAGGACGAGCTGACGCTGCAGCCGCGCGAATTCCGCCTGCTCGAGTATTTGATGAAGCATGCGGGCCAGGTGGTGACCCGCACCATGCTGCTGGAGAACGTCTGGGACTATCATTTCGATCCGCAGACCAACGTGATCGACGTGCACATTTCACGGCTGCGTTCCAAGATCGACAAGGGTTTTGAGCGGCCGCTGCTGCACACGATCCGCGGCGCGGGATACATGATCCGTGACGGCATTCGGTAAACTCGTCCGCACCACGGCATTCCGGCTGACGCTGGTCTATTTGCTGTTGTTCGCGATGTTCGCAGCCTCGCTGCTGGCCTATTTCGCCTGGAATACGCGGCGGCTGATCACCGAGGAAATCACGCAGACGGTCAACGCCGAGACCTCGGAGATCAACGAGATCTACGGCCGCCGCGGCTTGGTCGGCCTCGTGCGCGCGATTGAGTACCGGGCACTGCGGCCGGGGGCCAACCTCTACCTCGTGACCACGCCGACCGGGCAGGCGATCGCCGGCAATGTCGGCTCGCTGGCGCCCGGCGTGATGGCGACGCGCGGCTGGTCGGAGACGGCGTATCGGCGCATCGAGGATGCGGACGAGCGCGACCATCGCGCCCTGGTGCGCGTCACCGAGCTCGAGAATGGCTTCCGGCTTCTGATCGGCCGCGACCTCGCCGAGCGGCGGCGCCTGTTCGGCATCGTCGCCAAGGCCGCGCAATGGTCGGTGCTGATCGTCGTGGTGCTTGGCCTGGGCGGCGGGATCTTCGTCGCGCGCAGGGTGCTCAGGCGCATCGACGCCATGTCCGGGACGGCCCATCGCATCATGACCGGCGATCTCAGCGAGCGCCTGCCGGTGGGACGCAGCGGTGACGAGCTCGACCGCCTCGCCGAAAACCTCAATGCGATGCTGGAGCGGATCGAGGCGCTGATGGCGGGGCTGAAGGAGGTCTCCGACAACATCGCCCACGATCTCAAGACGCCGCTGACACGCCTGCGCAACCGCGCCGAGGAGGCGCTGGCGAAATCAGGCAGCGAGGCCGATTATCGCGCCGCGCTGGAGCGGACCATCGAGGAATCCGACGGCCTGATCCGTACCTTCAACGCGCTGCTGATGATCGCGCGCGCCGAGTCCGGTCAGGCGCGCGGCAACATGGACGATTTCGACGCGGCCGATGTCGCACACGGCATCCACGAGCTCTACGAGCCGCTGGCTGAAGACGACGGCATGACGCTGAAGGTCAAGGCCGATCCGACGCCGGTGCACGCCAACCGCGAACTGATCAGCCAGGCGCTCGCCAATCTGGTCGAGAATGCGATTAAATACGGCAAGCCGGTCGCGCTAACAGGTGGAACCGTGGTCAGCCTGGATTCAAGGCAGATCACGATCGAGGCGAGACGCGAGGGCGACCAGGTGCTGCTCAGCGTCACCGATCGCGGCCCCGGTATACCCGAGGCCGACCGCAAGCATGCCGTCGAGCGATTCGTGCGGCTTGAAGCCAGCCGCACGCTGCCGGGCTCCGGACTCGGCCTCAGTCTTGCATCTGCGGTTGCGACGCTGCATGGCGGCGAATTGCGGCTGGGCGATGCCCATCCGGGTCTCGTCGCCACGCTGGTGCTGCCGGCGCGCGCGGGCGACAGGGTTGCTCCTCCAACACCGGATGTGTCACAGAAGGTGGCATGAACCATTCCGCGCCGGGAAACGCGGACAAGCATGGTGAGAGACTTGCCGCACGCTTCGCGGAGGCTCCCCATATTGCCGCTTCCGCCACCGACCAAGGACGTTTTGAAAGCTGGCTGGCCGAGCTCGAGCCCGCGCAATCTGCCCGTCTTGAAGCGCTGCTGGCTCATCGCTTTGCGCGGGGCATTCTGGCCGGCATCGCGGAATTCTCGCCTTATCTGTTCGAGCTGGTGCGCGCTGATCCGCAGCGCCTGATCCGGCTGCTGGAATGCGATCCGGATGCGCATCTCGCCACGCTGATCACCGAGGCGAACGGCGCCGTGCTCGCGGCATCCGATGAAGGCGAGGCGATGCGGCTGCTTCGCCGCATGAAGGCGGAGGCCGCGCTCCTGATCGCGCTGTGCGACATCGGCGGGGTCTGGCCGGTGATGCGGGTGACCGCAGCGCTCACCGATCTCGCGGTGTCCTCGGTGCGGGCAGCGCTTCAATACCTCCTGCGGCAGGAAGCCGCACGCGGCAAGCTCTTGCCGCCCAATCCCGAGGCGCCGGAAGAGGGCTGCGGGCTGATCGTGCTTGCGATGGGCAAGATGGGCGCAGGCGAGCTGAACTATTCCAGCGATATCGACCTCATCGTGTTCTTCGATCCCGACCATACGATGCTGGCTCCGGATATCGAACCCCAGCCATTCTTCGTGAGGGTGACGCAGGGGATGGCACGCATTCTCCAGCAGCGCACTTATGACGGCTACGTCTTCCGCGTCGATCTGCGCCTGCGTCCCGATCCATCCTCGACGCAGGTGGCGATTTCGCGCGACGCCGCGCTGAACTATTATGAGCGGGAAGGGCGTACCTGGGAGCGCGCCGCGATGATCAAGGCGCGAGCCTGCGCCGGCGATCCCAGGGCGGGCGAGGCGCTGCTCGCGGAGATCGCGCCCTTCGTCTGGCGCAAGCATCTCGACTTTGCCGCGCTTGCCGACGTCCACGACATGAAGCGGCAGATGCAGACCTATCGCGGCCAGAGCGAGGTTGCCGTCGAAGGACATAATGTGAAGGTCGGGCGCGGCGGAATCCGCGAGATCGAGTTCTTCGCCCAGACCCAGCAATTGATCGCCGGTGGCCGCCATCCTGAGCTGCGGGTGCGGCCGACGCTTGCCGCGCTTGGCGTGCTCGCTTCCAGCAACTGGATCACGTTTGCGGCGCGCGACGAGCTGACCACGGCGTACCAATTCCTGCGCCGGGTCGAGCATCGCCTCCAGATGATCGCGGACGAGCAGACCCACACGCTGCCCGAGGACAAGGAGGCGGTCGAGCGTTTCGCCTGGTTCTTCGGCTATCCGGATCGCGAGGCCTTTGCCCGCGACCTTTTGCGTCAGCTCGAGATCGTGCAGGGTCACTACGAAAAACTGTTCGAGGGCGACGATCCGACCGGCACGGCCAAGCTGCCGGCGCTCGACTACAGTGCGGGTCCCGACGATCCGCGGCTGCTTCAGTACCTGGCGACGCTCGGCTTCAAGAAGCCTGCTGCCGTCGCGCAGACCGTGCGTGACTGGCTCACCGGCGAGTACCGCGTGTTCCGCGTCGAGGCGACGCGAAACGCATTCGTCGAATTCGTGCCGGCCCTGATCGACGGTCTCGCTCATGCCGAGGAGCCGGATCGGGCCGTCGTGGCGTTCGACCATTTCCTTGGAGCGCTTCAGCGCGGCGGCCGGCTGATCACGCTGCTCGGCCAGAATCGCGATCTCGTCGCGCTCGTGGCCCTGGTGCTGGGCGCGGCGCCCCGGCTCGGCGAGATGCTGGCGCGGCAGCCGCAGCTCATGGACGGCCTGATTGATCCGCGCTTCTTCGGCGCCATGCCCGACAGGCAGGAATTGTCGGGGCGGCTTGCGATGACGGTGCAGGATGCCGGCTCTTACGAGGAGTTCCTCGACCGCCTGCGCCTGTTTGGGCAGGAGAGCCTGTTCCTGATCGGCACGCGCATTCTCTCGGGCACGGTCTCGGCGCAGCAGGCGAGCACGGCCTTTGCCGACGTCGCCGAGGGCATCGTGCATACCGTGCATGGCCTCGTCGCCGACCGCTTCGCCGCCCAGCATGGCCGGATCAAGGGGCAGGAGACCGCGATCATCGCGATGGGCCGGCTCGGCAGCCGCGAGATGACCGCGTCGTCCGATCTCGACCTGATCCTGCTTTATGATTTCGACAGCGACAATCCGGACTCCGACGGTGCGAAATCATTGCAAGGTGCCCATTACTTCGCCCGCTTCACCCAGCGCCTGATCAGTGCGTTCACGACGCGCACCAATTACGGGGTGCTTTACGAGATCGACATGCGGCTGCGCCCCTCGGGGCGCGCCGGCCCTGTGGCCTCGAGCCTGGTCTCGTTCGCGGACTACCAGGCCAACGAGGCCTGGACCTGGGAGCACATGGCGCTGACGCGCGCGCGCGTGGTGTCGGCTTCGCCCGAATTCGGGGAACGGATCGAGCGCGTCATCCGCGATGTCCTGACCCGTCGCCGCGATCCCGCAATCACTGCCAACGACGTTGCCGACATGCGGCGTGCGATCGCCCAGGAGAAGGGCGAGGCCGATTGCTGGGATCTTAAATATGCCGCCGGCGGCATGGTCGACATCGACTTCATCGCGCAATATCTCCAGCTCGTGCATGCTCACGAGACGCCGGAGATTCTCGACGTCGCCACCATGCAGGTGCTGGAAAATGCATGCAGGCTCGGTGTGCTCGCGCAATCGGAGACCGAGATATTGCGGGCCGCGGCGCGGCTCTATCACGACCTGACGCAGATCCTGCGGCTCTGTGTCAGCGACCGGTTCAAGCCCGAGACCGCCGGCACCGACCTTCTGCGCGTGATGGCACGCGCGGGCGATGCGCCGCATTTCTCCTCGCTGGAGGCGCGCGTGAAGGAGACGCAGAGCGAGGTGCGCCGTGTCTTCAAGGCGCTGCTGGAAGGGACGTCGTCGGCTTCAGCGAGGTGAGCGCCTCGCGCACGTTCGGCTCCAGGCCCACGCCGCCGGCATCGAGATGGGCGAAGATCGCTCGCTTCATCCGCGGGTCCCAGAATTTCTTGATGTGGTCGGCGATCCCCGGCACGGCCTTGTCGTGGCCCTGGCTTCGGAAGAACGTGCCGATCTGGTTGGCCATGTAGATCAGGCGGTCAGGCGACATCGGCAACCTCCGTGGCATGACGGGCGACAACCCGGCCGCCATGCGAAAACACTTCAAACCCGTCCTGGCGGGCAATGGCAATCAGCGTGATGCCGGCGGCCTCCGCGGTGCGCACCGCGAGTGCGGTCGGCGCGGAGACGGCGACCATCACCGGCGCGCCGATGGCGGCGGTCTTCTGCACCATCTCGACCGAGACGCGGCTCGTCAGCAACACGATGCCGCCGCTTGCAACCGTGCGGCTGCGCGCCAGCGAGCCGGCGAGCTTGTCGAGCGCATTGTGGCGGCCGACATCCTCCCGCAGCGCGACGATACCGCCGGCAGGCGACCAGAACGCGGCGGCGTGAACGGCGCGGGTTTGCAAATTGATCGATTGCAACGGTGCGATGGTCTGCATCGCCGCCATGACCTGCTCGGGCGTAAACGTCTGTCCCCGCGGCACGACGGCTGCAGGCCGCACGGCTTCGGCAATCGAGTCGATGCCGCAGATGCCGCAGCCGGTCGGGCCGGCGATGTGACGGCGGCGCTCGCTGATGCGCGCGGCATTGTCGGGCGCCAACCACATGCGCAGCTCGATGCCATCGTCGAGGCGGACCATTTCGAGCGACTTGATGTCATCGACGGATTTGATGATGCCTTCGTCCAGGCTGAAGCCGACCGCGAAGTCTTCAAGGTTCTGAGGCGTTCCCATCATAACGGCGTAGGTGCCGCCATTGTAGGTCAGCGCCAGCGGCGTCTCCTCCGGGATCAGCCGCGCTCCATCGGACGCGACACCGTCGCGCCAGATCTCGCGGTCGATGGCCTGGACCGGCACGTGCATGCCGCTACTCCGCAGCCTCGGCCGGCGCGATCCGGCGGGAATGCCGCGCCTGTGCATCGTAGGCCTTCTGCCAGTCGGACGGGCCGTTCGACGGCGAGATCTGCACTGCCGTGACCTTGTATTCGGGGCAGTTGGTCGCCCAGTCCGAATAGTCGGTCGTGATGACGTTGGCCTGCGTGTCCGGATGGTGGAAGGTGGTGTAGACGACGCCGGGCGCGACGCGATCGGTGATCTCCGCACGCAGCGTGGTCTCGCCGGCGCGGCTCTTCAGCCGCACCCAGTCCCCGTCGCGCACGCCGCGCTGTTCGGCATCGTGGGGATGGATCTCCAGCCGGTCCTCGGCATGCCAGACCACGTTCTCGGTGCGCCGGGTCTGCGCGCCGACATTGTACTGGCTGAGGATGCGGCCCGTGGTGAGCAGCAGCGGATAGCGCGGGCCGGTGCGTTCGTCGGTCGCGACATATTCTGTGACGACGAACTTGCCCTTGCCGCGGACGAAGCCGTCGATATGCATCACCGGCGTGCCCTCGGGCGCCTTCTCGTTGCAGGGCCATTGCACCGAGCCGAGCTCGTCGAGCTTGGCATAGGAGACGCCGGCGAAGGTCGGGGTGAGCGCCGCGATCTCGTCCATGATCTCGGAAGGGTGGCTGTAGCTCATCTCGAAGCCCATGGCCCTGGCGAGGCCGATGGTGACCTCCCAATCGGCGAGGCCGTTCTTCGGCGTCATCACTTTGCGGACGCGCTGGATCCGGCGCTCGGCGTTGGTGAAGGTGCCGTCCTTCTCGAGGAAGCTGGAGCCCGGCAGGAACACATGGGCGTAGTTTGCGGTCTCGTTCAGGAAGAGGTCGTGGACGATCACGCATTCCATCGCCGAGAGTGCCGCTACCACATGCTTGGTGTTGGGATCGGATTGCAGGATGTCCTCGCCCTGCACGTAGATCCCCATGAACGTGCCTTCGACCGCGGCGTCGAACATGTTGGGAATGCGCAGGCCCGGCTCGGGGTTGAGCTTGACGTTCCACAGCGCCTCGAACTGGTCCCGCACGGCGTCACCCGAGATGTGGCGGTAGCCGGGCAGCTCGTGCGGGAACGAGCCCATGTCGCAGGAGCCCTGCACGTTGTTCTGGCCGCGCAGCGGGTTCACGCCGACACCGGGACGGCCGATATTGCCTGTGGCCATCGCGAGGTTGGCGATCGCGATCACGGTGGTCGAGCCCTGGCTGTGCTCGGTGACGCCGAGACCGTAATAGATCGCGCCGTTGCCGCCGGTGGCGTAGACGCGCGCTGCTTCGCGCAGATCCTTCGGATCGACGCCAGTGAGGATGGCGGTGGCTTCCGGGCTGTTGTTCGGCTGGGCGACGAACGCCGCCCATTCCTCGAACTCGCTCCAGTCGCAGCGTTCGCGCACGAAGGCTTCGTCGACGAGGCCTTCGGTGACGATCACATGCGCCAGCGCCGTCATCACCGCAACGTTGGTGCCGGGCATCAGCGGCAGGTGCAGCGCCTTCACATGCGGCGATTCGACCATCTCGGTACGGCGCGGATCGATCACGATCAGCTTGGCGCCCTGGCGCAGCCGCTTCTTCAGGCGGGAGGCGAACACCGGGTGGGCCGAAGCGGGGTTGGCACCAATGACGACGACGACGTCGGTGTCCTCGACCGAGTCGAAATCCTGCGTGCCGGCAGAGGTACCGAACGTTGTCGAGAGGCCATAGCCGGTCGGGGAGTGGCAGACCCGGGCGCAGGTGTCGACATTGTTGTTGCCGAAGCCGGCGCGGATCAGCTTCTGCACCAGATAGGTTTCTTCATTGGTGCAGCGGGACGAGGTGATGCCGCCGATAGCGTCGCGGCCGTATTTCCTCTGGATGCCGCGCATCCTGTCGGCTGCAAACGAGAATGCCTCGTCCCATGACACTTCGCGCCAGGGATCCTCGATCCGTTCGCGGATCATCGGATTGAGGATGCGTTCCTTGTGATTGGTGTACCCCCAGGCGAAGCGACCCTTGACGCAGGAGTGGCCGCGATTGGCCTTGCCGTCCTTGTACGGCACCATGCGGACGACTTCCTCGCCGCGCATCTCGGCCTTGAAGGCGCAGCCGACGCCGCAATAGGCGCAGGTGGTGACGACCGAATGTTCGGGCTGGCCGATCTCGATCACGGATTTCTCGGTCAATGTGGCGGTCGGGCAGGCCTGCACGCAGGCGCCGCAGGAGACGCATTCGGAGCCGAGAAAGCTCTCGCTCATGCCGGGCGAGACGCGGCTGTCGAAGCCGCGGCCGGAGATCGTCAGCGCGAAGGTGCCTTGCACCTCCTCGCAGGCGCGGACGCAACGCGAGCAGACGATGCACTTGGAGGGATCGTAGGTGAAGTACGGGTTGGACTCGTCTTTCGGCATCCAGGCGGCGTTGATCTCGCCATTGGACTTGCCAGGTGTCTTGGCGAAGACGTGGTTCTCGCCCTCATAGCCGTAACGCACGTCGCGCAGGCCCACGGCGCCGGCCATGTCCTGCAACTCGCAATCGCCGTTGGCACCGCAGGTGAGGCAGTCGAGCGGATGGTCGGAGATGTAGAGCTCCATCACGCCCTTGCGCAGCTTCTTGAGCCGCTCGCTCTGGGTGTGCACGATCAGGCCGGACATGACAGGCGTGGTACAGGAGGCCGGCGTGCCGGAGCGGCCCTCGATCTCGACGACGCAAAGCCGGCACGAGCCGAATGCGTCGACCATGTCGGTCGCGCAGAGTTTCGGGATCTGGTGGCCGGCGTCCATCGCCGCCCGCATGATCGAGGTGCCCTCGGGCACCGTGACCTGGTTGCCGTCGATGGTCAGCGTCACCATCGTTTCCGATTTCGAACGCGGCGTACCGAAGTCGATTTCTTCGATCAGAGACATTGTCGTTCTCCTATTCCGCGGCCTGAAGCGTGCTCGGGGCCGGGACGAAATCCTCCCGGAAGTGCTTCAGTGCGCTGAGCACGGGATAGGGCGTGAAGCCGCCGAGCGCGCAGAGCGAGCCGAATTTCATGGTGTTGCAGAGGTCCTCGACGAGTGCGAGGTTTTCGCTCACGCGTTCGCCGTTGATGATCTTCTCGAGGGTCTCGACGCCGCGGGTCGAGCCGATCCGGCACGGCGTGCACTTGCCGCAGGATTCGATGGCGCAGAATTCCATGGCGAAACGCGCCTGCCTGCGCATATCGACGCTGTCGTCGAACACGACGATACCGCCATGGCCGATCAGGCCGTCGCGCGCGGCGAAGGCCTCGTAGTCGAAAGGCGTGTCGAACAGCGCGCGCGGGAAGTAGGCGCCCAAGGGACCGCCGACCTGCACCGCGCGGACCGGACGGCCCGTGAATGTGCCGCCGCCGATGTCGTCGACGAGCTCGCCCAGCGTCACGCCGAACGCCGTTTCGAACAGCGCGCCGTGGCGGATGTTGCCGGCGAGCTGGATCGGCATCGTACCGCGCGAGCGACCCATGCCGAAATCGGCATAGGCCTTGGCGCCTTCGGCCAGGATGAAGGGGATGGCGGCGAACGACAGCACGTTGTTGATGACGGTCGGCTTGCCGAACAGGCCCTGATGCGCGGGCAGTGGCGGCTTTGCGCGCACGATGCCACGCCGGCCTTCTAGGCTTTCCAGCAGCGAGGTCTCTTCACCGCAAACGTAAGCGCCGGCGCCGACGCGGACCTCGAGATCGAAGCTATGCGTGGAACCACCAATGTTCGCGCCGAGATAGCCGCCGCGCTTCGCCGCCTGGATGGCCGCATTCATCGTCTCGACGGCGTGTGGATATTCGCTGCGGATGTAGATGTAGCCCTTGGTCGCGCCGACGGTGATGCCGGCGGTCGTCATGCCCTCGATGACGAGGAAGGGATCGCCTTCCATGATCATGCGGTCGGCGAAGGTGCCGCTGTCGCCTTCGTCGGCGTTGCAGACGATGAACTTGCGATCCGCTTTCGCCTGCGCGACCGTCTTCCACTTGATGCCGGTCGGGAAGCCCGCGCCGCCGCGGCCGCGCAGGCCGGACGCGGTTACTTCATTGAGGATCGCTTCCGAGCCGAGCGACAGCGCGCGCTCCAGGCCCTTGTAGCCGCCGTGGGCGCGGTAGTCGTCGAGCGAGCGCGGGTCGATCACGCCGCAGCGCGCGAAGGTCAGGCGGGTCTGGCGCTTGAGCCAGGGGATCTCGTCGGTGGCCCCGAGCCGCAGTAGATGCGGCGTGTTGCTCGCGAGCGCGTCGAGCAGGGAGGGCACATCGGTCTCGGTCACAGGGCCGAACGCGATCCGGCCCTGCGGCGTCGCGACCTCGACCAGCGGTTCGAGCCAGTACAGGCCGCGCGAGCCGGTCCTGACGATCTGGATGGCAATGCCACGCTTGGCTGCAGCCTGCTCCAGCGCCAGCGCGACCTCGTCGGCGCCGACCGCAAGCGCACCGGCATCGCGAGAGACATATAGACGGATGCTCATCGCTGCGCCTCCGCAACGAGAGCATCGATACGCTTTTCATCGAGTCGGCCGATCAGCCGGCCGTCGAGCATCGCGGACGGCGCTGTCGCGCACAGTCCGAGGCAGTAGATCGGCTCCAGCGTGACGCGGTCATCGGCCGTGGTATGGCCGAGCGATACGCCGAGCTTCGCCTCCGCACGCGCAGCCAGCGCGTCGCCGCCCGCCGCCTGACAGGCCTCCGCGCGGCACAGCTTCAGCACATGGCGGCCGGCCGGTTTGTGGCGGAAATCATGGTAGAACGTGAACACGCCATGCACTTCGGCGCGCGACAGATTGAGCGCCTGCGCCACCATGGGAATGGCGGCCGCCGGCACGTAGCCAAACGCCTCCTGAAGCGCGTGCAGGATCACCAGCGTCGCACCTTCCTGCTTGCTGTGTTCGGCGATGATCTCGGCGCCGCGCGTTTCGTCCCAAGGCTCGTAAACCGCTGTCATTCTTCGTTCTCAACCAGAGCGTCTGCTCAGCGCAAACTATTTGGAATCGTTCGAAGATCAATAAAGCTGTCTCATGCTGCGATTGCGGATTCCGATCGATTTGCGATGGCGATCACTCGATCTGAAATTGCAATTGAAGCCGTCCGCCGGGCGGTTTTTGCGTGTTGGAAGGGGGCGAGCATGCTAGCTTGTATGCCACCACACAATTCGAGGGGATGACCGGTTGCTCGACAAGCTTGAACTGTTGCTGGCGCTGGCGAAGGAACGGCATTTCGGACGCGCGGCGGAGGTCTGCGGCGTGACGCAGCCGACGATGTCGACCGGGCTCAAGCAGCTCGAGGAGATCCTCGGCGTGATGCTGGTCCAGCGCGGCTCCCGCTTCCAGGGTTTTACGCCGGAAGGCGAGCGGGCGCTGGATTGGGCGCGGCGGATCGTGGGCGATGCCCGCGCGATGCGTGACGAGATCAACGGGCTGAAGCATCAGCTCTCCGGCGAGATACGTATAGCCGCAATTCCGACCGTGCTCGGCATGGTCGCTGCGCTGACGACGCCGTTCCGCGCCAGACATCCCGAGGTGCGTTTCCGCATCCAGTCCACCACCTCATCGGAGGTGCTGGGGTTGCTCGAGAATCTCGAGGTGGATGCGGGGCTGACCTATATCGAGAACGAGCCGATCGGCAAGGTGCGCACCATCCCGCTCTACAGCGAGAGCTATCGCCTGCTCACCGCGCCCGATGGAATGTTCGGCGATCGCGAGACGGTGACGTGGAAGGAGGTCGGACAGGTGCCGCTGTGCCTGCTGACGCCCGACATGCAGAACCGTCGCATCATCGACCGCGCGTTACGTTCGGTCGGTGCCGAGGCGACGCCGACCTTGACCTCGAATTCGCTGCTCGTGCTGTTCACGCATGTGAAGACGGGGCGCTGGGCCAGCGTGATGCCGGCCAAGCTCGCCGAGACGCTCGGCCTGTCCGATACGGTGCGGTCGATCCCGATCACCGATCCCGACGTCAATTACAGCATCGGCATGGTGATCCCGCAGCGCGATCCGATGACGCCGCTGATTGCGGCGCTGGTCAATGTCGCGCGGGAAGTCGCGCCGTCGCTGCAATCGTAGCCATCAGGCCGCGGCCGATATTCCTGATGCCGACTTGATCGCGTCGCGGGGCAGGGTGACGCGCACGACGGTGCCGACCTCCAGCTTGGAGCGCAGCCGCATCGAGCCGCCGTGAAGCTGCGCCAGCGAGCGGGCGATCGCAAGCCCCAGTCCCGAGCCGTGATAGGTCTTGGTGAGCTGGCTCTCGACCTGCTCGAAAGGGCGGCCGAGCCGCGCCAGTGAATGCGGTGCGATGCCGATGCCGGTGTCGGCGATCATCAGCACGATCCTGTCGTCGAGCTCTCGGCTGCGCACCACGATGCGTCCGCCGTCGGGCGTGAATTTCACGGCGTTGGAGAGCAAATTGACGATGATCTGCTTGGTGGCGCGGCGGTCGGCGACGACGGAGATGGACTTGGCAATGTCGGCGTCGAGCGTCAGGTGCTTGTCCTGCGCGCGGCCGGTGACGACCCGCAGGGATTCCGCCAGCGTCTGCGCCAGGTCGAGCTCTTCCATGTCGAGCTTCATGCGGCCGGCCTCGATCTTGGACATGTCGAGGATGTCGTTGATGACTTCGAGCAGATAATGCCCGCTGGTCAGGATGTCGTGGCAGTATTCCTGGTACTTCTCCGAGCCGAGCTCGCCGAACATGCCCGAGCCCATGATCTCGGAGAAGCCGATGATCGCGTTCAGCGGCGTGCGCAGCTCGTGGCTCATATTGGCGAGGAATTTCGACTTGGTCTGGTTGGCTTCCTCGGCGCGGGTCTTCTCGCGCTGGTATTTCTCGGCGAGATCGGCGAGTTCGCCCGCCTGGCGCTCCAGGGCTGCCTGCGAGCGCTTGAGGTCGATGACGGTGGCGCGCAGGCGTAGATCGTTGTCGACCAGCTTCTGCTCGTGCTCCTTGATGCGGGTGATATCGGTGCCGACCGAGACGTAGCCGCCGTCCTTGGTGCGGCGCTCGCTGATGTGCAGCCAGCTGCCGTCGTCGAGCTGCGCCTCGAAGGTGCGCGCGCCGGGGCCTTGGCTCGCAGTCTCGTTGTGCCGGGTGCGGACCTCGGGCATGCGGCCGACCTCGAGCACGGTCTCGTAAGAAGTGCCGGGGATGACGGCGCTGTCGGGCAGCTTGTGCAGGCGCTGGAAGTGCGAATTGCAGAGCACCAGGCGGTCGCTCGCGTCCCACAGCACGAAGGCTTCGGGGATGGTCTCGATGGCGTCGCGCAGGCGCAGATCGGCTTCCACGGTCCGCTCGGCGAGGCTCTTCTGCTCGGTGATGTCGACGGCGATCCCGATCAGGTGAACGCTGGAGTCCGTCGCGCCGCTGGTCTTTTCGCAGCGGACGCGCAGCCAGATCCAGTGGCCGTCGACATGCTGCATGCGGAAGGTCTGGTCGATGTGGTCGATCTTCTCGGAGATGAGCTGGTCGGCGATCTCGAACAGGTCGATGTCGTCGGACTTCACCAGCGCGTTGACCTCGCCGAAGGTGAGGAGCTCGTTGCGGCCGTCGAGGCCGAGCATCGAAAACATCGACTGCGACCAGAAGATGCGGCCGCGCGACAGGTCCCAGTCCCACAGCCCGCAGCGGCCGCGGTTGAGCGCGGTGTCGATGCGGCCGCGCACGGCGTCGTTGATCAGGTCGCCCTCGCGGGCACGGGTGGATTGCCAGTGGAAGGCGAAGCCGAGGATCAGGACCACGAAGCCGGTGGTGGCCGACAGCGTCACCGACAGCGCGGCGTCCGAACCCCAGATCGGCTCGTTGCGCTCCTGGATCACGGTCACGAAGCCGGGCAGCGATTTGATCTGCCGCGAGGTCGCCATTGCGGCGTTGCCGTTCGGCAGCGTCATGTCGGAGATGTTGTCGTCGCGCGGCGGCGCCGCCAGCAGTTGCGCTGTCGTGATTGCGTCGAGCAGGCGGTCGTTGCCCGAGGGATCGCTGTCGATCGGGATGCGGGCGAGGATGCGGCGGTCGAGTCCGGCCGAGGTGACGATGACGTGGCGGCCCGAGGCGGTACCCCAGGATGGAATGAGATCGGGCAGCAGCGCCGGCAGGCTCTCGATGTTCTTCAGCCGCTCCTGTCGCCCGGAGGTCAGGCGGTCGATACGCTCGGCGAGCAGGTCGGCGAGCGCCGAGATGTCGTGGCGGATCACCAGCCGCTTCTGGCGTGTCTGGTCGACGACCTGCACGAACGCGCCGAGGCAGATCGTGATCAGGAACGCGATGATGAGCGTCGGCACGGCACGGCGCAGCGCAGGCTCCGCGATCAGGAGCCGATGATAGGCAGGTTTCGCGATCGATTGCGCCAATCCTTTGATCGAATCGGATTGGACGCACGCGTTCGCGGCGTCTGCACGCGACATGCCTAAAGCCCCCTGGAAACCTGCTTGCAACTTGAGTTCGGAAGCAGCCCCACATCGCTTCCGAATCATGGTCGATTTGAATCCAGATTTCGCGGGCTGTCGAGAGTCAACGAATCGTTAACGCGAATTTATTCTTATCCAACGCGCAGTTTGTGCGTCGCGCGTCCGCAAAGTTACGTGCGCGGCGAGTCCGAAACGAGAACGTGTGACTCCTCGCACATTCTCCGTCACGCGCGCGGCGGTTCGGCGTGACTGATGACGCGCTTCACGCTCGGGAACGCGCGCCGCAACGCGCGCTCGATCGCGTCGACATGCTCGTGCACCCTGATCACGCTCATCGACGGCTCGGCGCGGCAGTGGAAGTTGACGATCTCGCCGGCGTCAGTGTTGCGGACGCGGACATTGTGGATGTCGTGGATCTCGCCGTCGGCGGCATATTCCGTCAGGGCGGCGGCGATGGCCCGCACCCGTTCCGGTTCAGCATCGGCCCCGAACGGCAGTTCCGGTTCCAGCGGCTCGATGTGGACGTCGACCTCGACGTCCGCGCCGAACTCTTCCTGGATGTTGCGTTCCAGCGTGTTGGCGACGTCATGGGCGGCGTCGAGCTGCATCCCGGCGTCGACCTCGAGGTCGATGCTGACGATCAGCTTGGCGCCGAGATCGTGCACCGTGACGTGGTGGATGGCGAGGCCCGAATTGTGGGCGATAACCATGATGCGGTCGCGCACGGTCTCGTTGTCGCGCGCCACGGGGACTGCGGTGAAGGTGAGGTCGGTATCGCCGAAGGCCTTCTCGACGGCTGCTTGCGCGTTGCGCTTGATGTCCTCGACCCGGTCGATGGGATAAGTCCGCGGCACCTTTGCGATCGTGTCGATAAATGTGGTGGCCCCGACCATGCGCACGCGGAGCCGCTCGACGTCGATCACACCCGGTACGTTGCGGATCGCGGCCGTGGCCGCCTCATGCGCGCCTTCGGGGGCACGGTCGACCAGCGTCTGCACGGTCGAGCCGGCCATGCGCAGGCCGAGCAGGGCGATCATCACGGCAACCGCGGCGGCGGCAGCCGCGTCGCCCCACCAGAAGCCGAGGGCGGCGAGGATCAGGCCTACGATCACGGCGAACGAGCCCATCACGTCGGAGGCGAAATGCAGCGCATCGGCGGCGAGCGCCTGGCTCCTGGTCTCCCGCGCGGCGCGGTGCAGGGCACGGGCGCGCCAGAGATTGACGGCGATGTCGATCACCAGCACCACGAACGGCACGGCCGAAATCGTCGGCGGCGCGGTTCCCTCGCGCAGCCGGCTGTAGGACTCCACCAGGATGCCGCCGGCGAGCACATAGAGCAGGGCGGTGACGCCCAGTGCCGAGACGCTTTCGAGTTTGCCGTGGCCGTAATGATGCTCTTCATCCGCCGGCTTGTCGGACACCCGCACCACCGCCCAGGTGATGATGGTGGCGACCAGGTCGATCGACGAATGCAGCGCCTCGGAGATCAGCGCCAGCGAGCCGATCGCGATTCCGACCGCGAACTTGGCCGCCGCCATGCCGCCACTGGCGAAGATCGAGATCGCTGCGACCGAGGTCTTGTTGTGTTGGGAGCTCATGGCGGGGATTTAGCAGCCTATGACTGAACATCAAGCGACGATCCACAGGCGTAGACGCTAGTGAGTTGCAGGAGCGGGTCAGCCCCGTCATGCCCGGGCTTGTCCCGGGCATCCACGGTCTTTTTCAGCCGCGGCGGTGCGTGGATGGCCGGGACAAGCCCGGCCATGACGAGTGGAGAGAGCGCGCCATATGGCCTCTCGCCGCCCGCGGTCACTACAGCGTCACGACGATCTTCCCCAGGTGCTTGTTGGCCTCCATGTGCTCGAATGCCTTGTCGATGTCGTCGAAGGCAAACACCTTGTCGATCGGCAGCTGCAGTTTTCGCGACTCGACCGCGCCCCAGATGTCCTTCTTGACCTCGTCGAAGATCTCACGGACTTCCGCGATGGTGCGGGTGCGGAAGGTGACGCCGACATAATCGATGCGGCGGGCCGCGTGCAGGTCGAAGTTGAAATCGGCATGGGTGCCGCCGAGCCGGCCGACATTGACGATACGGCCTTTTACCTTCGTCGCCGCGAGGTTCTGGCTGGCGACCTTGCCCGAGACCTGGTCAACGATGAGGTCGACACCTTCGCCGTTCGTCGCCTTCAGCACCTCGTCGACCCATGTGGGGTCGGAGGAATCGACCGCGAGGTCGGCGCCATACTCCTTCAGCCGGCCGCGGCGGGTGGCGTCGGTCGAGGAGCCGATCACGAGGCTGGCGCCCTTGAGCTTGGCAATCTGCATCGCCATCAGGCCGACGCCGGAGCTTGCGCCCTGGATCAGCACCGCTTGCCCGGGCTGTACGCCGCCGATGGTGACGACGGCGTTGTGCATGGTCGCGAGCGCGACGGGCAGGGTGGCGGCTTCCTCGAAGTTCATGTTCGAGGGCGCGCGGAACAGCCGGCCGTGATCGGCCAGCGTGTATTCGGCAAACGCCGCGCCGCCCGAGCCCATGATGCGGTCGCCGACCTCGACTCCTTTGGCATCCGGTCCAAGCGCGGCGACCTCGCCGGCCCATTCCATGCCAAGCACGGTCCCAGCACCGCCGGCCGCGCCATGGGCGTGGCCCTTGCGCATGCCGGTGTCGGCGCGATTGAGGCCACAGGCGCGGACCCGGACCAGCACCTGCGTGCCTTCAGGCTTTGGTTCAGCGACTTCGGAAATTGCAGCGCCACCAGGGCCGTAGACATAAGCCTTCATGTATTGCTCTCGCTTCTTGCCGTGATTATTCCGCAGCCTGCGCTGTCGGATGAACGATCATGCCTTCGAGCCGGCTGCGGATGATGGCCTCCGCCTCGCGCACGATGCGGGAGATCAGTTCGGCGCAGGTCGGGATGTCCTGGATCAGGCCCTGGACCTGGCCCGCCGACCAGATGCCTTCGTCCGAGTTGCCGGTCGCGTAGACCATCTTGCCGCGGGCGCCCGCGACGAGCTCGCGGATGTCCTCGAACTTGGCGCCTTCCTTCTCCATCGCGACGACCTTGGTCGAGATCTCGTTCCTGGCGACGCGGGAGGTGTTGCGCATGGTGCGGAAGATCAGCTCGGTCTCGCGCTCGTCATTGGCGACGATCTTCTCCTTGATGAGCTGATGAATGGGGCTCTCTTTGGTCGCCATGAAGCGCGTGCCCATGTTGATGCCTTCGGCGCCCAGCGCCAGTGCGGCGACCAGGCCGCGGGCGTCGGCAAAGCCGCCGGAGGCGATCATCGGGATCTTGATCTTGTTGGCGGCGGCCGGGATCAGGATCAGGCCGGGGGTGTCGTCCTCGCCGGGATGGCCGGCGCATTCGAACCCGTCGATCGAGATGGCGTCGACGCCCATGCGCTCGGCCGAGAGCCCGTGACGGACGCTGGTGCATTTGTGCACGACCTTGACGCCGTGCTTCCTGAACTCGTCGACATGCTCCTGCGGCTTGTTGCCGGCTGTTTCGACGACCGTGATGCCGCTATCGATGATGGCGGCGCGATATTCGGCATAAGGCGGCGGCTTGATGGCGGGCAGGATGGTGAGGTTGACGCCAAACGGCTTGTCGGTGAGATCGCGGCAGCGGGCGATCTCCTTCCGGAGGTCCTCCGGCGTCGGCTGGGTCAGTGCCGTGATGAATCCGAGCGCCCCGGCATTGGCGACGGCGGCGACCAGCTCGGCGCGCCCGACCCATTGCATGCCGCCCTGGACGATCGGATGCTCGACACCGACGAGCTTGGTGAACCGTGTCTGCAGCATGATCTGTTTCCTCCGCCTGCGTGGCGCTCTGTTATCGTTTGATGACGGCAGGATGCCGCCCGGGTCGGGAAAAGTCTATTGCGCCGGCGTGCGGTGGAGGCGGGGCGATCATGCGGGGAGTGGGGGGATTCCGCAGGGCGGATAATTTGAGCGCACGATTATTGCTCCGTCATCCTGAGGTGCGACCTGCGCGGTGCGTAGCACCGGGTAGGAGCCTCGAAGGATGAGCGGCCACGCTGCGAGAGCCGGGCTGTCGCCCTTCGAGGCTCGCCTCGCGGTGCATTCGCACCGCGCTGCTCACACCTCAGGGTGACGGTGATAGATTTACGCTCGCGGCCGCGCGCAAATTCGCACCTCGTCAATCGCAAGGCACGCCTCCGCCCTCTCGCGGCGCATTCGCCCGAGCTTTGCCTGATCGCATCGCCCTTGTCGTGACAAGGGCGCAGGGAAGGCCGGGCGCCGGCTGGCACCCGCAAGTCCGTGCGCCAAAAGAATGCACACGGGGTGGACCACAGGTCAGCCAATCGCCCGGCCTTCCCTGCGCGATGGTTTTAACGTGTCCTTCGTGCTCTTGTGTCCAGAAAATCTGACAAGATGTGCAAACGGGCGGTTCTCGCAAAACCGCCCGTCGCT
>NZ_JBVVPT010000031.1:0-547 GCF_055811715.1 Bradyrhizobium sp. WSM4872
CCGCCGGCCCCGCCGGAGCCCGGGCTTGCGCATGCGCGGGATCGCAGCGCGTTGTCGGTGCCCCGCACCCTCGGGGGCAGCGCCGGGCTGGCCGGGGCGATCCAGTATTCCAGAGGCGGCAGATGGGCGCTCGCTGCTAGTACGTCTACATTCTCGCCAGCAAGATCGGAGGCACACTCTACATCGGCGTGACGAATGACCTCATTCGCCGGGTGGCAGAGCATAAGTTGAAAGTGATCGAGAGCTTCACGAAAGACTACGATGTCGTGAAGCTCGTTTACTTCGAGCAGTTCGACGACCCGGAGAATGCGATCAAACGTGAGAAACGACTGAAGAAGTGGAAACGCGACTGGAAGATCGCGCTGATCGAGAAAGACAATCCGGATTGGAACGATCTCTATTCGGGGATCGCAGGCCCTCCATAACTTCGGCCTCTGGAATACTGGGTCGCCCGGTCAAGCCGGGCGACGACAGCGGGGCAGCAGGCCGGCAGTAACGCCACCTCCCATGTGCCCACCAGAATCTGCGAACCCCCGGCCATGCCCCC
>NZ_JBVVPT010000031.1:557-90990 GCF_055811715.1 Bradyrhizobium sp. WSM4872
GTTGGGGGGCCCCCGGGTTTGGGGGGCCACATGGACCCCCTCGTCGCCGCGCCCCCCCCGCGCCCGCCGCGGTAAGCGGGGGCCCCCGGCCCCCGCCGGGCCACGACAACCTCCCTTCTGGCCGGCAGTAACGACACCTCCCTTGTGACCACCAGAATCTGCTAACACCCTGCCATGACCGCACCCGACGCGACCTCCCCTGCCGGCCCCGGCACGGCCCCCACCTCCTGGCGTGACAGCCTTGCCGTTTACCTGCAACCGCGGGTGCTGATCGTGCTGTTCCTCGGCTTCTCGTCCGGGCTGCCGCTGGCCTTGTCGGGCTCGACGCTGCTGGTGTGGATGCGGGAATCGGGCGTCGATCTCAAGACCATCGGGCTGTTTGCGCTGGTCGGCACGCCCTACACGCTGAAATTCCTGTGGGCGCCGCTGGTGGATGCGATGCATGTGCCGCTGTTCACGCGCGCGTTCGGGCGGCGGCGCGGCTGGCTGCTGTTCTCGCAATTGCTGCTGATCGCAGCGATCCTGCTGCTGGCGC
The DNA here is from genome assembly GCF_055811715.1 of Bradyrhizobium sp. WSM4872. Classification (NCBI taxonomy): domain Bacteria; kingdom Pseudomonadati; phylum Pseudomonadota; class Alphaproteobacteria; order Hyphomicrobiales; family Nitrobacteraceae; genus Bradyrhizobium; species Bradyrhizobium sp. WSM4872. The sequence goes on from NZ_JBVVPT010000031.1 coordinate 1,093, forward strand.
TGACCGATCCCGCGCGCTCGCCGTTCTACGTCGCGCTCGGCGCATTGCTGGTGGCGACGGCCTCGTCGACGCAGGACATCGTGGTCGACGCCTTCCGCGTCGAGAGCCTGCCGGAAAGCGAGCAGGCCGCCGGCATGGCGTCCTATGTCGCGGCCTATCGCATCGGCATGCTGGTCTCGACCGCCGGCGCGCTGTTCATCGTGTCGGGCTTCGAGAGCACCGGCATCACCCGCACGTCCGCCTGGATGTGGGGTTATGTGGTGATGGCGGCGATGGTGCTGATCGGGACGATCACGGCGCTGGTCGCGACCGAGCCCGAGCAGTCGGTGCGGGCGGAAGCCGCGACGCAGACGCAGACCGCGTTGGCGCGCGTGCTGCACGCGGCGGTCGGCGCCTTCTCCGAATTCCTGACGCGCAAGGACGCGCTTGCGGCACTCGCCTTCGTCGTGCTGTTCAAGTTCACCGACGCCTTCTCCGGCACGATGACCGCGCCGTTCGTGATCGACCTCGGCTTCTCCCGCAACGACTATGCGGCGATCGTGAAAGGCGTCGGTCTCGCCGCGACGCTGATCGGCGGCTTTGCCGGCGGCTTCGTCGCGCGGCGCTATTCGCTTGCGACCAGCCTTTGGATCGGCGGCGTGGTGCAGGCGCTCGCGAACCTCTCCTTCTCCTGGCTGGCCTTCGTCGGCACCAGCCAATGGGCGCTCGCCTTCGCCATCACCTGTGAGAACTTCACCAGCGCCATCGGCACGGTGATCTTCGTCGCCTATCTTTCGGCGCTCTGCCAGAACCCGCTGCACACGGCAACGCAATATGCGCTGCTCACAGCGCTTGCCGCGGTGGGGCGGACCTATCTCTCGTCAGGCGCCGGCTTCGTGGCTGATACCACCGGCTGGCCGCTGTTCTTCGTGATTTGCATGCTGGTGGCGATCCCGAGCCTGGTGCTGCTGGCCTGGCTGCAGAAGCGCGGGCATTTTGATGCGCTGGGGCCGGTAAGGGTTTAGCGCCGCCCCTACTGCTTCTTGATCAAACTCCACTTCGTGATCACGGCCTCGCTCATCTGGCCGGGATCGTTGGCGCAGGCGATCTCGTCGACCTTGACCGAGATCTCCTTGCCGGCGAACGTTTTCAACTGTGCGGCCTGGGCGTCGCCGCTGGGAACGAGCTGGAAGGTTTCGGGGCCGGTCTCGAGATTGCACAGTCCGTTCGGCGGCGGCAGCCGGCGCGGCTCGGAGGTGATCTGGTACATCGCAATCCGCTTACCGACGTTCTTGACGTCGCGCACTTTCATCGTGTTCAGCTCGCCCGAGAGCACCTCGCCGGCATTGATCGGCTTGCCGGGCTTCGACGGCGGCGGAGCGCCGTCGTCCTGCTGCGCGGAGATGGCCGGCGTCGCCAGCATCGTCAGCGTCGCGAGCAAAGCCCATCGTGTGGCGAAAAGTTTCGTCATGTCGTCCGTTCCGTGAGTCTGGATGGCTAGAACAGGGTACGCTGCCGCATCGCGGCCGATAGCGTGCCTTCATCGAGATAATCAAGCTCGCCACCGACCGGGACACCATGGGCGAGCCGGGTTACTTTTACGTTGGCGTCCTGAAGCAGGTCGGTGATGTAATGTGCCGTGGTCTGGCCGTCGACGGTGGCATTCAGCGCCAGGATGACCTCATGCACCTGCGCCTCATGCGCGCGCGCCACCAGCGCCTCGATGGTGAGGTCCTGCGGGCCGACGCCGTCGAGCGGCGACAATGTCGCGCCAAGCACGTGATAGCGCCCTTGCGTGGCATTGGCGCGCTCCAGCGCCCAGAGATCGGCAACGTCGGCGACGACGACGATGATCGAGGGATCGCGCCTCGGATCGGTGCAGACCGTGCAGGGACTTTGCGTGTCGATGTTGCCGCAGGTCTTGCAGACCTGGACCTTCTCGAGCGCGACCTGCATCGCCGAGGACAGCGGCATCATCAGCGCTTCGCGCTTCTTGATCAGATGCAGCGCGGCGCGCCGCGCCGAGCGCGGGCCGAGGCCCGGCAGCCGCGCGAGAAGCTGGACCAGCCGCTCGATTTCAGGACCCGCAACAGCGCCCATATTACTGGCCGAACAGCCCCGACAGCCCCGGCGGCAGGCCGAGCCCGCCGGTGAGCGACTGCATCTTCTCCTGCATGGCGGCTTCCGCCTTGCGGCGGGCCTCGCCGAACGCGGTGACGAGCAGATCCTCGAGCACCTCGCGCTCTTCCGCCTTCATCAGCGAAGGATCGATCTTGACGCCCTTGACGTCCATCTTCGCGGTCATGCGCACGGCGACGAGACCGCCGCCGGAGATGCCCTCGACCTCGACGTTGGCGAGCTGGTCCTGCATCTCCTGCATCTTGGATTGCAGCTGCTGCGCCTGCTTCATCATGCCGAAAATATCGACCATCGGTGCTGTCCTTGGAAAATTTGGCTCTAGAGATCGTCGCCGTCGGAACCGTCGGGCGGATCGTCGCTGCCGTAGTCGGCATTAATATCGGATTCCGGCGCCTCGGGGGCAAGCCTGCGGACCTCGACGACCTTCGCACCCGGAAAACGCGACAGCACCTCGCGCACGCGCGGGTCGGCCTCGGCGGTGCGCGCATGTTCCTGCTTGGCCGCCTGGCTCACCGAGCGCAGCGTCGGCTGGCCTGGCTCGTTGGAGACGATCACGGTCCAGCGACGCCCGGTCCAAAGCTCGAATTTGCGCGCGAGATCGGAAATCATGGTCTTGGAGGCGTTGGGCTCGAGCGCGACTTCGAGCCGGCCCTCCTCGAAACGAACGAGGCGCATGTCGCCTTCGAGCGCGCCCTTGGTCAGGAGGTCGCGCTTCTGCCCGGCCAGCGCAACGAGCTGGGTGAAGCTCGTGACGCGCAACACGGGCGCGGCAGCTTGCGGATCCGGCGCAGGCGTTGCCATCTGCGGACGGGCACCGCCGCCGCCGAAGGAGGACGGTGAAGAATTCGGCATGCGAACTGGAGCTGCGGACGCTACCGGCCCGGCCGGCGCGTTGCGCGCGGCACTGCCGCCGCTCACGACCGGCGAACCGCCGCCGTTCTGCTCCAGCATCTTGATCGCTTCGTCAGGCGTCGGCAGGTCGGCGACATAGGCGATGCGCACCAGCACCATCTCGGCGGCTGCCGCGGGCCGCGTCGCGGCCTGCACTTCGGTGATGCCCTTGAGCAGCATCTGCCACATCCGCGACAGCACGCGCATCGAGATCTTCGAGGCGAAATCCCGAGCGCGCACGCGCTCAGTCTCGCCATAGGCGACATTGTCGGCGGTCGCCGGCACGATCTTCACGCGGGTGACGAAATTGACGAATTCGGCGAGATCCGAGAGCACGACGATCGGATCGGCGCCGACGTCGTATTGATCGCGGAACTCCCTGAATGCGGATGCGATGTCGCCACGCGCCAGAGAATCGAAAAGATCGATGACACGGGTGCGGTCGGCCAGCCCCAGCATCTGCCTGACGGCATCGGCCTTCACGGTGCCTGCCGCATGCGCGATCGCCTGATCGAGCAGCGAGAGCGAATCGCGCACGGAGCCTTCCGCGGCGCGCGCGATGATGCCGAGCGCTTCAGGCTCGATCTCGACGTTTTCCTTGGCCGCGATGTTGGCGAGATGCTTCATCAGCACGTCGGCCTCGACGCGGCGCAAGTCAAAACGCTGGCAGCGCGACAGCACGGTCACCGGAACCTTGCGGATCTCCGTCGTGGCGAACACGAATTTGGCGTGCTCCGGCGGTTCCTCCAGCGTCTTCAGGAAGGCGTTGAACGCCGCCGTCGACAGCATGTGGACTTCGTCGATGATGTAGACTTTGTAACGGGCGCTCGCCGGCGCGTATCGGACGCTGTCATTGATCTGACGAACGTCGTCGACGCCGGTATGCGAGGCCGCGTCCATCTCCAGCACGTCCATGTGCCGGCTTTCCATGATCGCCTGGCAATGCACGCCGAGCGTCGGCATCTGGACCGTCGGGCCCTTCACCGAGCCATCCGGCATCTCGTAGTTGAGCGCACGGGCAAGGATGCGCGCAGTGGTGGTCTTGCCGACCCCGCGGACGCCGGTGAGGATCCAGGCCTGCGGAATGCGGCCGGTCTCGAACGCATTGGAGACGGTGCGGACCACGGCCTCCTGGCCGATTAAATCGTCGAATGAGGAAGGACGGTATTTCCGCGCCAGCACCCGGTAGGGCGTGCTGGCCCGGCCGGCGCTGTCAGGATTGGGAGGGGCGCCAGCGTCGGTCATCGGTCGATCCGCAATGAAGTGTCTTTCGGCCGGCTTTGCGGAAAGGAGCGCGCTGGCGGCCCGAGCCGCCGGCGCAATTCGCTCGGAAAAACAGGTAGGAGACTGACGAGCGACCCGATCCGGACCTCGTTAGGGCTGCTTCCTTCCGGACCTGACCCGGTTGGCGAGTGGCTCGTCCACCGCCAATCTCCCGGTCCCTATTTGGGGCCAAAAGGACCGGAAAGCAAGCGGGTATCGGCTTGAACAGGCTGGGCTTCACGGTGGCTTGCCCAGCATCCGGGCAATTCCCGGTCTGCCCAGCCGATAGGCTGTGCTTTCACTGCCGGAGGCGCCTTGGTAAGAACGCTGCCGGAACTCCTTCCAACAGAAAAGCGATTGATCCCAATGGTTACACGTCGTGATGTTGCATCGATTGTCGGGCTTGGCGCGATGGCTGCGGCGACGCTGGCCTCCCCGGCCGTGGCGCAGACCGCCGATACCAACGAATCGACTTTCGCCCGCATCCGCCGCACCAAGAAGATGCGGATCGGCGCGGTCGGCGGCGGCGCGCCCTATTACATGAAGGATCTTTCGACGGGCCAGTGGAAGGGATTTTACGTCGACATCGCGAAAGCACTCGCGGACGACATGGAGGCCGAGCTCGAGATCACCGAGACCACCTGGGGCAATTCGGTGCTCGACCTGCAGTCCAACAAGATCGACATCTTCTTCGGCCTCAACCCGACTCCGAAGCGCGCGCTGGTGGTCGATTTCTCGGTGCCGGTCTTCAACAACGCCTTCGGCATTCTCTGCAAGAAGGATTTCAAGCCGAAGAGCTGGGCCGAGCTGAACTCGCCCGACGTCAAGATCGCGGTCGACCAGGGCTCCTCGCACGACCAGGTCGTGAGCCGCCTGACGCCGAAGGCGCAGATCTCGCGGCTGAAGACCGCCGACGACGCCACCGCCGCGCTGCAGACCGGCCGCGTCGACGCGCAGTGCCTGATCACCATGCTGTCGCTGACCGTGCTGAAGAAGAATCCGTCGCTCGGCCAGTTCGTGCTGCCGACGCCGATCTTCGCCACCACGTCGAACGCCGGCTTCCGCCGCGAGACCGACAAGACCTGGCGCGACTACGTCAACACCTGGATCGACTTCAACAAGGGCCTCGGCTTCATCCGCAACGCGATCATCACCAACATGGAACTGGTGGGCGTGACCGAGGCGGACATTCCGCCGGGCGTTTCGCTGTAGTCTTCCACTGTCATTCCGGGGCGCCCCGAAGGGCGAACCCGGAATCTCGAAGTTCCGGGTTCGATGCTTCGCATCGCCCCGGAACGACAATGCCGGCGGTCAAGGCGTACGACGAGTAATACACGCATGTATCAGTGGGACTTCGGCATCCTCTGGAGCTATCGCTGGCTCTTTCTCAACGGGCTCGGCGTCACCGTCGGCTTTACCGTTGTCATCGTGGTGCTCGGCCTCGTCTTCGGCCTGTTCGGCGCGTTCGGCATCCTGTCGCGCTTTCGCGCGGTGCGCCTTCTCGCGCTCACCTTCATCGAGGCGTTCCGCTGCACGCCGATCCTGGTGCAGCTGATCTGGTTCTATTACGCGCTGCCGATCCTGGCGGGTGTCGAGATGACGCCGATCACGGCGTCCGCACTGGCGCTGTCGCTCTATGGCGGCTCGTTCTATTCGGAGATCATCCGCGGCGGCATCATCTCGATCGATCGCGGCCAGTCCGAAGCCGGCGCCGCGCTCGGCATGACCCCGGGTCAGAGCATGCGACGCATCGTGCTGCCGCAGGCGATCAAGCGCATGATTCCCGCGCTGATGAACCAGTCGATCATCCAGTTCAAGAACACCTCGCTGGTCTCGGTGCTGGCGGTGCCTGATCTGGTCTATCAGAGCCAGGTCGCTGCTCATGACAGCTACCGCCCGCTGGAAACCTACACCGCCGTCGCGGTCGCGTATGCGGCCATCCTGATTCCCCTGACCATCATGGTCCGGCGCGGCGAGAAACGACTGGCAGTCGGCGAATGAGCGAGATGTCGAAAATCGAGATCCGTGGCCTGCGCAAGAGCTTTGGCAGCAACGAGGTTTTGAAGAGCATCAGCCTCGACGTCGCCAAGGGCGGTGTCGTGGCGCTGATCGGCCCGTCCGGCTCCGGCAAGTCGACGCTGCTCCGCTGCATCAATCTCCTGGTGACACCCGACGGCGGCAGCGTTCGCGTCGGAGACACGCGCTTTGCTTTCGGAGAAGGCACAAAGCTGCCTGACGTGAAGACGCAGGCCAAATTCCGCGCGACCACCGGCATGGTGTTCCAGCATTTTAATTTATTCCCGCACATGACGACGCTCCAGAACGTGATGGAGGGGCCGGTCACGGTGCGGCGCATGGCGAGGGCTGATGCCGAGAAGCTGGCGCGGGCCCAACTCGCGAAGGTGGGCCTTGCGGAGAAGGCGGATCAATATCCGGCAACGCTCTCCGGCGGACAGAAGCAGCGCGTCGCGATTGCGCGGGCGCTCGCGATGGAGCCGGACGTGATGCTGTTCGACGAGGCCACCTCCGCGCTTGATCCCGAGCTTGTCGGCGAGGTGCTCGCCGTGATCCAGCAGCTGGCGTCGGAGGGCATGACCATGGTCATCGTGACGCACGAGATCGCCTTTGCCCGCGAGGTCGCCGACCGACTCATCTTCATGCGCGACGGTGTCGTGGTCGAGGAAGGCCCGGCGCGGCAGGTGATCGACAACCCGCAGGAAGCCGCTACGCGCGCATTCCTCAGCCATTTCCACCGCACCGGCGCATTGCCGCCGGCCAACGCAGCACCGTGATGCCTGAAATCAACCGCGTCTATCTTGTCACCGGTGCCGCCAGCGGGATCGGCCGCGCCACTGCAAAACTGCTCGCGGGGCCCGGCACCGCGCTGCTGCTGCACACGCGCTCCAACGCAGCCGGCCTCGACGCCACCGCGGCGGAAGCCGAAGCGCAAGGCGCGATCGTTGCGAAATGCCTCGGCGACCTCGCCGAGGAGGCCGCGGTCACCGACGCCGTCGCCGCTACGCAAGGCGCCTTCGGCCGGCTCGATGGATTGATCCTGGTCGGCGGCCATGCCCGCCGCGGCAGCGCCATCGGTACGCCGGCGGATCAGTTCCGCAAGGCAATGGACGAATCTGCGCTGGCGTTCACACGGTTGGTGGACGCGGCGCTCCCGCTGCTACGCGCAGGGCAGGATTCGCGGATCGTGGCAGTGTCGTCGTTCGTCGCGCATGCGATCCGGCCGGAGTTCGCGCCCTTCGCAGCGACGGCCGCGAGCCGCTCCGCGCTCGAAGCGCTGGTGCGCCTCACCGCAGTCGAGCTCGCCAAGGAGAGCATCACCGTCAACGCGGTCGCGCCGGGCCTCATCGTCAAGGACAGGCCCAGCGAAAGCCGGCTGTCACCCGAACAGATCGCCGCAACCGAGGCGCTGATCCCGATGGGTCGCCGCGGGCGGCCGGAGGAAGTCGCCGAGATCATCGCCTTCCTGGCCTCCCCAAAAGCATCCTACGTCACAGGCCAGGTCTGGCACGTCAATGGAGGCCTGACATGACCGAAGCGACCGTCGAACGCATCAGGCTGTTCCTGATCGAAAGCCCGATCAAGATGGCGCGCCTCCAGGGCGTCGGCAACGTCAAGGGCACGGTGAAGCGCGTGCTGATCGAGCTGACGTCGAACGATGGCGTGATCGGCTGGGGCGAGGCGGCACCGTGGGAAGTGTTCACGGGAACGCCGGAAGCGGCCTTCTCCGCGCTCGACATCTATTTGCGGCCCATCGTGATGGGCAAGTCGGCGCGCCGCATCCGCGCGCTGATGGCCGAGCTCGATCGCGCGCTGGTCGGACATGCCGAAGCCAAGGTCGCGATCGAAATGGCGCTGCTCGATATCGTCGGCAAGTCGTCGGGACTTTCGGTCGCCGACCTGCTCGGCGGCCGCGTGCGCGACACGATCCCGCTGTCGTTCTCGATCGCCGATCCGGATTTCGCCGCCGATCTCGAACGCATGCGGAAAATGGTTCCGGACGGCAACGTCATCTACAAGGTCAAGACCGGCGTGAAGCCGCATCGCGAGGATCTCGATCATCTCGCGGCGATCCGGAAAGAATTCGGCGACAAGGTCGATCTACGCGTCGATTACAACCAGGCGCTGCCGCCGTTCGGTGCCATCAAGATCCTGCGCGACGTCGAGCAGTTTGCGCCGACCTTCATCGAGCAGCCGGTGCCGCGCAAATTTCTCGACGTGATGGCCCAGCTCACCGCGGCGCTTGAGACGCCCGTGCTCGCCGACGAAAGCTGCTTCGACCGCCGCGACATGATGGAGGTGGTGCGCCGCGAGGCGGCAGATGCCGTCTCGATCAAGCTGATGAAGGCCGGCGGCCTGTTCGAGGCGCAGGCGATCATGGCGATCGCCGACGTCGCCGGGCTGCCGGGCTATGGCGGCACGCTGTGGGAGGGCGGCATCGGGCTTGCCGCCGGGACGCAGCTGATCGCGGCGACGCCGGGCATCTCGCTCGGCTGCGAATTCTACATGCCGCATCATGTGCTGACCGAGGACGTGCTGGAAGAGCGCGTCGCCAATCGCGGCGGCCACGTCGTGGTGCCGGACGGCCCGGGCCTCGGCATCCGCGTCAGCGAAGCCTCGGTCCGCGCCAATGCGCGGGTGCTTGCGGAGGCGTAAAAGCACGCCCCCACCGTCGTCCTGGCGAAAGCCAGGACCCATTACCCCAAGGAGAAGTTTGTGGCACGAAGTCGGTAAACCCCGAAACTTCGCCAAGCCCAATCCTGTGGTAGTGGGTCCTGGATCTGCGCTGCGCTTGTCCAGGACGACGATCGCGTATGCGGCCCCTGCGGAGCGCCATCCTTCCCCTACCGGAATCGCTGTCGTATGGTCGGAGCAAATATTCAGGGGTTCCGCCCCGCCATGCCCGATACCCATCGGGCCATCCGGAAACCTTCATGTCCGAACCCGTCTGGTCGCTGCACTCCCGTCTGAAAGAGGACACTATCGACATCGGCGATTTGCCGTTGTCGAAGGTGCTGGTCATCAAGGACGCGCATTATCCATGGCTGCTGCTGGTGCCGCGGCGCGCCGATGCGGTCGAGATCATCGATCTCGACGAGGTGCAGCAGGCGCAATTGATGACGGAGATCTCCCGCGTCTCGCGCGCGCTGAAGGAGATCACCCAATGCGACAAGCTCAACATCGCGGCACTCGGCAACCTCGTGCCGCAGCTTCACGTCCACATCATCGCGCGCCGCACCGGTGACGCCGCCTGGCCGCGGCCGGTCTGGGGCGTGATGCAGCCCTTGGCGCACGATGCCACAGAGGTGCAGAATTTCATCAGCGCGCTTCGCCGCAAGATCTGGTTGGGTTGAAAGAACAAGACATGTCAGCATTCAACTCGTTTCCGCTGGGACAACCGGCCTTCGTCACCAACATTCTCGACCGCGCCGCGCACCTGCGCCGCGACGACGAAAAGCTGTTCGCGATGGAGCAGAAGCCGTCGTCGCGCGCCTATGTCGTCTACCGCGACTCGCTGCTGGTGAAGCGCGAGGGCGAAAAAGTGCGCGCGCTGCTCTCGATCGAGGAGGCGCTGAAATGCGGCGCCAATCCGGGCACGATCTTCCTAGGCTTGCGTGACGGCGCCGCGATGTTCGGGATGGGCCTGTCGCAGGCCGCGTCCGAGAAGCTGGTCGGGCGCGAAGACTACGCCCTCAGCGAGCTGCGCGGCATGGCGATGCAGGGCGCGGTGCCCCCGCAGGAGCTGTCGGCGATCGCGATGGCGAAGTCGATGGTGAGCTGGCATCAGCGCCACGGCTATTGCGCCAATTGCGGCACCCGTACCGCGATGAAGGAAGGCGGCTGGAAGCGGGAGTGCCCGAGTTGCAAGGCCGAGCATTTCCCGCGCACCGATCCCGTCGTGATCATGCACGTCGGCGCCGGCGAAAGATGCCTGCTCGGCCGCCAGAAGCAGTTTCCGCCGGGGATGTATTCGTGCCTCGCCGGCTTCGTCGAGGCCGCCGAAACCATCGAGGACGCGGTGCGCCGCGAGATCCTCGAAGAATCCGGGATCCGCTGCACCGACGTGGAATATTATATGACCCAGCCCTGGCCCTATCCGTCATCGCTGATGATCGGCTGCAGCGCGCGGGCCGTGAGCGAGGACATCGTCGTCGATCATTCCGAGCTGGAGGATGCGCGCTGGTTCACGCGCGAGGAGGCCGCCCTGATGCTGACGCGGACGCATCCCGACGGGCTCGCCGGCCCGCACCCGTTCGCCATCGCCCATCATTTGCTCGGCCGCTGGGTGCACGACAAGAGCTGAGACCGGAGATGGCGCACTCTGTGATCGCGCCGCGCATCCTCTGCATCGGCATTCCCGTTCGCGACCTGACCTTTCGCGTCGATGCCGTGCCTGCGCGCGGCAGCAAGGCGAATGCCAGCCATCTCGCGGAGATCTGCGGCGGCAACGCCCTCAACGCCGCGATCGCCATCACGCGGCTTGGCGGCCGCGTCTCCTTTGCCGGACCCATGGGCGATGCCGGGGAGACGTCGAGCCACTTCATCCTGGACCGGATGCAAGCTGAAGCTATCGAGACCACACACATCGTCCGCATGCCGGGGCTCACGACGCCGGTGTCGGCGATCATGATCGAGCCCTCGGGCGAACGAACGCTCACCATCTATCGCGATCCCGCGTTGTTCACCGTGCAGCTGCCCGACGCCGACAAGCTGCTCGCCGGTTGTCAGGCGGTGCTCGTCGAGAGCCGCTGCGCATCGTTCGGCACGGACCTCTGCGCTGAGGCACGCCGGCGCGGCATTGCCGTCATCGTCGGCGTCGATCGCGCGATGTCGTTGCAGGACGGCCTGCTCACGGCCGCCTCGCACCTGCTGTTCGCCAGCGAACAGGTGCAGGAGACCGCCGGCATCGCCGATGACGGCGAGGCGTTGCAGCGCCTGGCCGGGCTGACGCCAGCCTTCCTCGCCGCCACGCGCGGTCCGCATGGCACGATCTGGCTGAACGAGGCCGGCGCACTGGAGGAGACCCTGGCGTTCGCGGTTGAGGCGGTCGATACGCTCGGCGCCGGGGACGTCTTCCATGGCGCCTTCACGCTTTGCCTCGCCGAGGGCGATGGCGTGCGGCAGGCGCTGCGATTCGCCGCGGCCGCCGCAGCGCTGAAATGCACCCGCCTCGGCGGCGGCCTAGCCGCCCCGCAACGCGTTGAAGTTGAAGAGCTTTTGCGAAGCGGGCAGCAGAGGGATTCCACCGAGGCGGCGAGAATATAGGCTTGCCGTGGAAAGATTTTCTCTATATCAGGGAAATCAGCCCCTGAAATGGAACAAAGTTCTGCAAATGACCGATCTTGCTGTCCAGCTCCCCGAGACCAGCCGCCGCCTCGACGCCATCGACCGCAAGATTCTGATGGTGCTCCAGGACGATGCCTCCCTCTCCGTCGCCGAGATCGGTGACCGCGTCGGCCTGTCCTCGACCCCCTGCTGGAAGCGCATCCAGCGCCTGGAGGCCGACGGCGTGATCACCAAGCGGGTGGCGCTGGTCGACCAGAACAAGATCGGGCTCGGCATCTCCGTGTTCGTGTCGGTCGAGAGCTCCGACCACTCCGACGCATGGCTGAAGAAGTTCGCCGACGCCGTCAGCGCCATGCCCGAGGTGATGGAGTTCTATCGCATGGCCGGCGACGTCGACTACATGCTGCGCGTCGTCGTCGCGGACATGCAGGCCTATGACGTGTTCTACAAGAAACTGATCAGCGCCGTGCCGCTGAAGAACGTCACCTCGCGCTTTGCGATGGAGAAGATCAAGTCGGTCACCGCGCTGCCGATCCCGGCGGTGGTGGCGGCTTAAGGCTCACTACAAGTAAACTGTCATCGCCCGGCTTGACCGGGCGATCCAATGCGCCGTGACGACTGAAATCGATCGAGAAGCCTCGGCGTAGTGGATGCCCCGCCCCCCGTGCGCAATTGCGCACTAGGCGGGGCATGACAGCGGCGTGCGTGGCGACTTGCTTACACTTCAAATCTTCTGATTGTACTCGCCGACTTCGGGATGGGTGCGCAGCACGCTGTTCACCATCTCGAACATGTCGTGCATGCGCTGCTCGGAGACCGGGCTCTCGACCACGACAACGAGCTCGGGCTTGTTGGAGGAGGCACGCACCAGGCCCCAGCTGCCGTCCTCGACCGTGACGCGGACGCCGTTGACGGTGACGAGATCGCGGATCGACTGGTCGCCGATCTTGGCGCCCTTCGTCTGCAAGCCCTCGAAGTGCTTCACCACCTTGTCGATGACGCCGTACTTCACCTCGTCGGTGCAATGCGGCGACATGGTCGGCGACGACCAGGTCTTCGGCAGCGCGTTCTTGAGATCGGCCATCGACTTGCCGGGGGCGCGGTCGAGCATGTCGCAGATCGCGAGCGCCGAGACGAGACCGTCGTCGTAGCCGCGTCCATACGGCTTGTTGAAGAAGAAGTGGCCGGACTTCTCGAAGCCGGCGAGCGCACCCGTCTCATGGGTGCGGCGCTTCATGTAGGAATGCCCGGTCTTCCAATAGGTGGTTTTCGCGCCCTGCTTCTGCAGCACCGGATCGGTGATGAACAGGCCGGTCGACTTCACGTCGACGATGAACTGCGCGTCCTTGTGGATTGCCGACATGTCGCGCGCCAGCATCACGCCGACCTTGTCGGCGAAGATCTCCTCGCCGGTGTTGTCGACGACGCCGCAGCGATCGCCGTCACCGTCGAAACCGAGACCCACATCGGCCTTGTGCTGCAGCACCGCGTCGCGGATCGCGTGCAGCATCTCCATGTCCTCGGGGTTCGGATTGTATTTCGGGAAGGTGTGGTCGAGCTCGGTGTCGAGCGGGATCACCTCGCAGCCGATCGCCTCCAGCACCTGCGGCGCGAACGCGCCGGCGGTGCCGTTGCCGCAGGCCGCGACGACCTTGAGCTTGCGCTTGAGCTTCGGGCGGCTGGTGAGATCGGCGATGTAGCGCGCCGGATAATTCTCGTGGAATTGATAGGAGCCGCCGGCCTTGTTCTTGAACTCGGCGCCCAGCACGATCTCCTTCAGCCGCGTCATCTCGTCCGGGCCGAAGGTCAGCGGCCGATTCGCGCCCATCTTCACGCCGGTCCAGCCATTGTCGTTGTGCGAGGCCGTGACCATGGCGCAGCAGGGCACATCGAGATCGAACTGCGCGAAATAGGCCATCGGCGTCACCGCGAGCCCGATGTCGTGCACCTTGCAACCTGCCGCCATCAGGCCGGAGATCAGGGCATATTTGATCGAAGCCGAATAGCCGCGAAAATCATGACCGGTGACGATCTCTTGGCTGACGCCGAGCTCCGCGATCAGCGCGCCCAGCCCCATGCCGAGCGCCTGGATTCCCATCAGGTTGATTTCCTTTTGGAACAGCCAGCGCGCGTCGTATTCGCGAAAGCCCGTGGCCTTCACCATCGGCTCGGACTCGAAGGCATAGGTGTTGGGCAGCAACACGGATTTCGGCTTGGGGAACATTGAGACGGTCTCGTAAAAAAGAGCCAGATTTGATGCAGCCTTAGCGAATGCCGGGCTGCAGCGGAAGGCGGGAATGGCAGCTTATGGATGATAATTGCGGCAGTTTGGTAACGGGGAAACCTGTCCGCGAGAGCAATCGAAATAGAGATTTTCTTGAGAGTATGTGGTCGCCGGAGCCTTTGGGAGGACCTTTACTGCTCCAGCACCATCTGACCGTTGGCGTATTCGAACCGCCTGAGGCGGGAGAGGAAGGAGAGACCGAGCAGGTTCTCGGACAGCGCCTCGTCGGGCAGCACCATGGCATCGACGTCGCGTACGACGAGGCCGCCGACATCGAGCATGGCGATGCGGGTGCGCGCGGCCTTGATGGTGCCGTTGGCGGTGGAGACGGTAGCGTTGTAATCGCTGCGCGAGGGACGCAGGCCGAAGCGGGCGGCCGAGGTCTCGTTCAGCGCAACCACGGAGGCGCCGGTGTCGACCATGAAGCCGATGCGCTGGCCTTCAATCCGGCCCTCGGTCTGGAAGTGGCCGCGGCCGTCGCGGGGGATGTTGAGGCTACGGCCGCCGGCCGGCGCGGTAGACGCGACTGCTACCGTACGCGGCACCGACGTCGCCGAGGCGGAGCTCATCCTGTCCGCCATCTGCGCCATGAAGGTGCCGAGGCCGATCATGATCGCCGCGAAGATCATTATGTTACGCATCACACCACTCGAAGCCGAAGCTCGATTTCACCACGCGGCAGGCCGCTCCGCGAGCGACGCTGCGGCCAGAGCGGTGCTATTTTGACGAAAAGGATGAGCGGACGGTTAATGCGCCGGTGTCGCAGATACGACATATCCTCATCCTGAGGGGCCCCGCGAAGCGCACGTCTCGAACGGAGCGGCCAACAGCGGGGCCGTCATCCTTCGAGACGCTTGCTACGCAAGCTCCTCAGGATGAGGAATTGGTAACGGCGCGTGGGACTAGAACGGGCTCACCGAGAAATACCGCAGCCACAGATCGGTGTAGCGGCCCTTCTCCCAGACGCGGAACATCGCCCAGTTCAGGGCCTGACGCAGCACGTCGTTGCCCTTGCGCACGGCGATTCCGATGCCTTCGCCGAAGAAGCGGCTTTCGACGAAGGGACCGCCGGAGAAGGCGCAGCAATCGCCGGAATCGGTGCCGTTGATCCAGAACGCGAGCGCGATGGCGTCGCCGAAGATGAAGTCGACCTCGCCCTTGCGAAGCGCGGCGCGCATCGCGTCGTCGTTGGGATAGGGATGCAGCTCGGCGTCGGTGAACATCGCCTTGAGATAGGCTTCATGCGCGGAGCCGGCGATGACGCCGACCTTCTTGCCCTCGAGATATTCGGGCCGGATCTCCGGCATCACCGCGTCCTTGCGCGAGGCGAAGCGCGCTGGCACGCGATAGTAGGGATCGGTGAAGTCGACGCGGGCGCGGAGCTGCGGGCTCACCGCCATCGAGGCGATGATGGCGTCGCCCCGGTTGGAGGCGAGCGCATCAACCAGCGTCTCGAAGCGGCGCATCTGCACCGTGCAGGTGACCTTGATCTCCTCGCACAGCGCGCGGGCGAAATCGACGTTGAAGCCGGCCGGATTGCCGTCGGCGCCGGTATAGTTGAACGGCGGATAGTCAGTTTCGGTCAGGAAACGGATCACGGTCAGGCGCGACAGGTCCGGCCGTTCCGGCCGCCGCCGCGGGTCCCAGAAGCCCGGCACCGCCTGGGGAGCGGCTTGCGGCGCGACCTGAGGTGAGGCTTGCGGTGCCGTTGGGGGCTGCTTGGCCGGAGCCTGCGCCTGCACGCACGGCGCAGCAACGAGCACGCAGACGCCGACGACCAGCCCGGTCAGCAAGCCGCGGGCGGATTTGGACGATTTCGCCTGTTGCGATGGAGCCATCGGCTGAAATGAACGATTTTCGTTGGGATCGGAGGGCCTTATAGCCCATCCGGCCGGGAACGCGAGCGCGGATTGCGGCCACGGTGCGCTCCCTCCCCCGCTTGCGGGGAAGGGTCGGGGAGAGGGTGTGTCCGCAGGCGAGAGCCCCTGCGTGGAGAGAGCCCTCACCCGGCGCGTTGCGCCGACCTCTCCCGCAAGCGGGAGAGGTTACCGAGTACGCCGCGCGATCAGTCCGCCAAACTTACAAATACCGCTTCAAGTCCACCGCGGCTTCTTCCGGCGTGCGCTTCAGGTTGAACGGCGAGACGAAGCGGCCGTCGCGATCCATCAGATAGATCAGCGCGGTGTGGTCCATGGTGTAGTCGCCGTCCTTGGTCGGGACCTTCTTGGCGTAGACGCGGTAGGAGGTGATCACCTTGGCGGTCTCGGCAGGATCGCCGCTCAGGCCTTCGAGGTGCGGGTCGAAGCTCGACAGATAATCCTTCATCGCGGCCTGCGTATCGCGCTCGGGATCGACCGAGATGAAGACGGCATTGACCTTGTCAGCGTCCTTGCCCATCGCACGCAGCACTTCCGAAATCTCGAACAGCGAGGTCGGGCAGACGTCGGGGCAATGGGTGTAGCCGAAGAAGATCAGGGTCGGCTTGCCCTTGAGGCTCTTGTCGGTGACGGCCTTGCCGTTCTGGTCGGTGAGCTGGAACGGGCCGCCGATCGCGGCCGGCTGCGCCACCTTACTGACCCCGCCCATCGCCCAGAATACGATCAGGAGACCAAGGACGAGGCTTGCGGCGAAGGCGGTCGCGATCACCAGCGGACGGGTGGAGCTCATGGGCGGAAAACTTCCTGTCGCGGGTCAGAAGCAGGCGGCGAAACCGGTCCTGATCATTTCGAAGAACACTTGGCTGCCATAGTGGAACCAGAGTGCGAGCGCACCGAGCACAACCAAGCCTCCAACGCCAGCACCGGCCAACAGCAGCACGACCGGCGTCCGGCCGGCAGTGGGCGAATTGTCCGATACAGGATGGGCGGGGTGCAGTGGTTGAGCCATGACAACGATCGGGGTGAAGGGTTCCCTTGGCTCTCAAATAGGCGCTGGGGCGTGGCCGGGCAAGCTTACGTGAACGGCGACGTTCGGCCGTCG
This sequence comes from Bradyrhizobium sp. WSM4872, assembly GCF_055811715.1. NCBI lineage: Bacteria > Pseudomonadati > Pseudomonadota > Alphaproteobacteria > Hyphomicrobiales > Nitrobacteraceae > Bradyrhizobium > Bradyrhizobium sp. WSM4872. The sequence continues at coordinate 17,930 of NZ_JBVVPT010000031.1, forward strand.
CCATCCTCGTCATGCCCTGGCTTGTCCCGCCTGCGCGGCCGAAGCCGCTTCGGCGAGGCAAAGACCCGGGCATCCACGTAATTCTCGCCCGGCCCAAGAACGTGGATGGCCGGGACAAGCCCGGCCATGACGAAGGATCAGGGTTGAACGGAAGCGACGACCGCCGGGCCTATCTTGACGATGGCTTGTTGGCCGAGGCCTGCGCGTCGAGGTAGCAGGGCTTGTACATGGCCTGGAGCTGCCTGCCCTTCAGGAAGAGCATATGCGGCGTGAGGCCGCCGCGCTGGTTGATCCAGCGCTTCACCTGCGAGGGATACATCGCATAGAGCATCTGGGTCGCTTCGGTATTGGTGACGGCGCGGCCGTTGCTGCCGAAATCCCACGCGGCGTGGAAGCCCAGTGTCGCGTGCGACGTCACGCAGATTCGGTCAGGCGGGATGGCGCCGAGGACGATGGTGCAGGCAGAGGCGCAGAGACCGTCGATGATGACGGTGTCGCCCGACTGTCGCAGGTCCTGGTATTTGTCGACGTAGGTTCCGATCCGGCCACCGCGGTCATCCGCGATCCGAACCACCGCGTGAGAAGCGCCCATGCTCGCGATCAGGAGAACCGCCGCAAGCAACCCCGTCAGAAACTTCATTGGCCCCCGCCCCAGTCGAATTCGAATCTGTGTGTCAGGTGGTGATGCCCTGCTAGGGTCCGTCGTAACCGCGGTTTTGTCTAGGCATGCCGGCTCGCTCAAAACAAATTCAAATCCAGTGTTGCGCCGGCGCTGCACTCAGCCTGTCTTTTTCCCGAAGTGGAACAAGTTAACGATGTCTTACGCGCCGTCCTCTTGATCTCAGTTGCAACCGCCGGCTTCAATCCGGGCAACTACAGGGGGGAACCTGTGGAGGGGGAGCACATGGAGGGGGAAACATATGGCCGAACAGATGGCTGAAGAGACTGACGTCATCGTTGTCGGCGCAGGACTGTCGGGCCTCGTGGCGGCAACCGAGATCGCGGACGCCGGCAAGCGCGTGATCGTGATCGACCAGGAGGGCGAGCAGTCGCTCGGCGGCCAGGCATTCTGGTCGTTCGGCGGATTGTTCCTGGTCGATTCGCCGGAGCAGCGCCGGCTCGGCATCAAGGACTCCTTCGACCTCGCGATGCAGGACTGGCTCGGCACCGCCGGCTTCGACCGCGACGAGGATTTCTGGCCGCGCCAATGGGCCGAGGCCTATGTGGCGTTCGCGGCCGGCGAGAAGCGTGCGTGGCTGCGCGCGATGGGCCATCGCATCTTCCCCGTGGTCGGATGGGCCGAGCGCGGCGGCTATGACGCGATGGGCCACGGCAATTCGGTGCCGCGCTTTCATGTCACCTGGGGCACCGGGCCCGGCATCGTCGAGCCGTTCGAGCGCCGCGCGCGCGAGGCCGTCAAAAGCGGCCGGCTGAGCTTTCGGTTCCGCCATCGCGTCGATGCGCTCTCGATCACCAACGGCACGGTGGATGGCGTCGGCGGTGCCATTCTCGCCCCGGATAATGTCGAGCGCGGCAAGAGCTCATCGCGCAACGTCGTCGGCCAGTTTGCGTTGAAGGCGCAAGCCGTGATCGTCGCCTCGGGCGGCATCGGCGGCAATCACGAGCTGGTGCGGCAGAACTGGCCGAAGCGGCTCGGCGCGCCGCCGAAATTCATGATCTCCGGCGTGCCCGAGCATGTCGACGGCCGCATGATCGGCATCACCGAGAAAGCAGGCGCGCGGCTGATCAACCGCGATCGCATGTGGCATTATGTGGAAGGCATCCAGAACTGGTCACCGATCTGGCCGCGCCACGGCATCCGCATCCTGCCCGGCCCCTCCTCGATGTGGTTCGACGCCACCGGCACGCGCTTGCCGGCGCCGTTGTTTCCCGGCTCCGACACGCTCGGCCAGCTCCACTACATCATGTCCACCGGCTACGATTATTCCTGGTTCATCCTGACCCAGAGCATCATCAAGAAGGAGTTTGCGCTGTCGGGCTCGGAGCAGAACCCCGACCTCACCGGCAAGAGCTGGCGCATGACAATCAAGCGCGCCACCAACAAGGGCGCACCGGCGCCGGTGGAAGCGTTCAAAAGCCATGGTGTCGACTTCATCGTGCGCGACAAGATCGAGGATCTCGTTGCGGCCATGAACAAGCTGGCCGGCAGCGACCTCCTCAAGCTCGAGCACATCAGGATGCAGATCGAGGCGCGCGACCGTGAGATCGCCAACCCTTACGTCAAGGATGCGCAGGTAATGAACATTCACAATGCGCGGCGCTATATCGGCGACAGGCTGATCCGCACCGCCTCCCCGCACCGCATCCTCGATCCCGCGCAAGGGCCGCTGATCGCAGTCAAGCTCAACATCCTCACGCGCAAGACGCTGGGCGGGTTCGAGACCGACCTCTCTTCGCGCGTGTTCGGCGAGGAGGGCAGCGTCATTCCCGGCCTCTATGCAGCGGGCGAAGCCGCCGGGTTCGGCGGCGGCGGCGTGCACGGCTATCGTTCGCTGGAAGGCACGTTCCTCGGCGGCTGCCTGTTCTCGGGCCGCAATGCGGGCCGGGCCGCGGCGAAGGCCGTGGGCTAGATGATGCGGCGGCGGATGCGCATCGCGGCGGTTGTTGCGGCATTGGCCGCCGCCTCGGCTGCGTCCGCCGATACGATCGACATCGACGGCGTGAAGCGGTCCTACACCGTGCAACTGCCGGCGAAGCGGCCGGTGCCGCTCGTGGTCGTGCTGCACGGCAAGACCCAGCGCGGCGCCGACATGATGACGCGCACGGCATGGCCGCAGGCCGCAAAGCGCGAAGGGTTTGCCGTGGTCTTTCCTGATGGCCTCAACCACGCCTGGGCCGATGCGAGGACCAAGGCGGGACCGGCGCTCCGTGGCCCGCCCGCGGGCACCGACGACGTCGCCTTCATCGCAAAGCTGGTCGAGAAGCTGGTGGCGAGCGGCACCGCCGACCCTCGCCGCGTCTATGTCACCGGCATCTCCAATGGCGGCGCCATGGCAATGACGCTGGTCTGCGCCCGGGCCGATCTGTTTGCTGCCGCCGCGAGCGTGAGCATGAACCTTACCGATGAGGCCGCAGTGACGTGCCATCCGTCGCGGCCGCTGCCAATGCTGCTGATGAACGGCACGGCCGATCCGCTGGTCCCCTACGAGGGCGGTCGCGGATCGAGCTATTATGCCGCAGACGGGTTCTGGTCCACCGACGAGACGCTTGCGTTCTGGCGCAAGCTCAACGGTTGCGAGACCGACAATGCCGACACGACCGATTTGCCCGACAGGGCGCCTGCAGATCAGTCCACGGTGACACGGATCTCCTCGCGCTGTCCTGAGGGGCACGACGTCGTGCTTTATCGCATCAATCAAGGGGGGCACCGCATGCCCGGATTTTCTCCGGATGCGCGCTTCCCGAAGGTCGCCGCCAGCTTGCTGGGATCGCAGAACGGCGACATCGACGCCGCCGAGACGATCTGGACGTTCTTCGGCCAGTTTCCTTGAAGTGCGACGCATGCATAGCCAGCGACGGATGCGTGCCCGGCAACGCATGCGTGCCCGGCAACGCATGCGTGCCCGGCAACGCATGCGTGCCCGGGGTGGCACAGGGCAGGCCGCTGCGCTAGACAGGGCCGCCATTCAAAGGAGACCCCAATGAGCATTCAGCGTCTTGAAGCCGGCCCGCGCATGAGCCAGGTCGTCGTGCACGGCAACACCGTCTATCTCGCCGGTGTCGTCGCCAACAACGCCGCCGGCGAAAGCGTGACGAAGCAGACCCAGGACATCCTGGCGACCATCGACAGCCATCTCGCCAAGGCCGGCACCGACAAGTCGAAGCTGCTCTCGGCCACGATCTACATCACCGACATGAAAACGTTCGGCGAGATGAACGCGGTGTGGGACGCCTGGGTCTCGCCCGGCAACACGCCGGCGCGCGCCACCGTCGAAGCCAAGCTCGCGGCAGCACAATACACCGTCGAAATCATGGTCACGGCGGCGAAGTAAGTACGGAAAATTCACGTGCGCTGACGACCTCAGAGGTAATCGATCAGCGCGCGTGAACCTTCGATAGTCGGGTCAGCCGAACAACACGGCGCCATCGAAGGAGACGACAATGACCGACCCCATCACCATCGCCCGCCGCTATATCGACCTCTGGAACGAACGTGCAGCCGATCGCCGGCGCGAACTGCTGAGCCAGAACTGGACGGCGGATGCGAGCTATGTCGACCCCCTGATGAAGGGCGACGGCCATGACGGCGTCGATGCGCTGATCGCAGGCGTGCAGCAGCGCTTTCCCGACTTCAAGTTCAAGCTGATCGGCGAGCCCAACGGATACGGCGACCATGTCCGCTTCAGCTGGGGCCTTGGTCCCGATGGCATCGACAGCCCGATCAAGGGTACGGATTTCGCCGTGCTGAAGGACGGCCGCATCAGGAGCATCGCGGGATTTCTGGACCAGGTCCCCGCGGGCGCGTGAGCGCGCGCTGATCGTTGCTGCGCCCTCTCTCCTTGTAGGGGCAGGGCGCAGCGGCTCGCCGCAAGCGCTAGTTATTCGCGCTCGCGGAATCGTCCATCGCCTTGAAGGCTTCCTCCAGCTGCAGCGAGATCGGCACGTTCAGCCGTTCGCCGGTCGGAAGTCTTGCAGTGAACCATTTATTATAGAGCGGGACGAGGTCGTGGTTGGAGCCGAGCTTGCGGAAGGTGCGATCGACCACCGCCGCCAGTTGCGGTTCGCCCTTGCGGAACATGATGCCGTAGGGATCATAGGACAGGTAATCGCCGGTGACGCGGAACTTGTCCTGCGCCTTGTGGCGCACGATCAGGCTGGACAGCAGGATGTCGTCGGTCGCGAACGCATCAGCCTTGCCGTCGACGAGCATCTGGTACGACTGTTCGTGATCGGCACCGACAACGATGGTCAGTCCCCACGAGGACTTCTTGTCGGCCGCCTGGATCGCCTGCTCGTTGGTGGTGCCCTTCGTCACCACGATGATCTTTCCCTTCAGATCAGTCAGTGACTGGACGCTGGACGCCTTCGGCACCATCAGCTTGGTGCCGGCGACAAACATCAGCGGCGAGAAGGCGACGCGCTTGGCGCGCTCGGCATTGGCCGTGGTCGAGCCGCATTCCAGGTCGATCTTGTTCTGGAGCACGGAGTCGATGCGGTCATCCGAGGTGACCTTGACGTAGGCGATCTTCAGATTGGGATCGTCGACCTCGACGCCGATCTCCTCGACGATGGCCTCGCAGAGCTCGAGGCTGTAGCCGATCGGCCGGTTGGCTTGGTCGAGGAAGGAGAACGGCGGCGAGCTCTCGCGATACCCGAGCCGCACGGTGTGCGCGGTCTTGATCGCTGACAGCGTGGGGCTAAGCCCTTCGCTGCCGCCGGTCGTCTGGGCGGAGGCACCCGTGGCCAGCTGGCACGCTGCCAGCAACAGGCCGCCCGATATCGCCATTAAAAGGTGCATGATGCACTCCGATCAATGGCCGGCCATCGCAGGCACTTCGCCGGGGATCATGTCCCCCGGCACGGCATCGCCCGCTCCAAGCTCGTGCTCGGGCCCGAGCTCGCCCTCCCATTTGGCCACGACCGAGGTCGCGAGTGTGTTGCCGATCACGTTGGTGGCGCTGCGGCCCATGTCGAGGAAGGTGTCGATGCCCATGATCATCAACAGCCCGGCCTCGGGGATGCCGAATTGCGACAGCGTCGAGGCGATCACGACGAGGGAGGCGCGCGGCACGCCGGCGACGCCCTTCGAGGTGATCATCAGGGTCGCCAGCATCGCGAGCTGGGTGCCGAGCGGCATGTCGATGTGGTAGCTCTGCGCGATGAAGATGCTCGCGAAGGTGCAGTACATCATCGTGCCGTCGAGATTGAAGGAATAGCCGAGCGGCAGCACGAAGCTCGATATCCGCGACGAAGCACCGAACTTGTTCAGCCCCTCCAGCGTCTTCGGATAGGCCGCTTCGGAACTCGCCGTGGAGAATGCGATCATCAGCGGCTCGCGGATCAGCTTCAGCAGATGGGCGTAGCGCGGCCCGATCACGATGAAGCCCACGACCACCAGGATGCCCCACAGCAGCGCGAGCGAGAGATAGAAGCCACCCATGAAGACGATGAGCTTCCAGAGCACCAGCAGGCCGTTCTTGGCAACCGTCGCGGTGATGGCGGCCCAGACGGCGAACGGCGCGAACATCATCACATAGCCCGTCACCTTGAGCATGATGTGGCCGATATCGTCGATCAGCGCCAGGATCGGCTTGGAACGCTCAGGCATCGAGCCCATCGCCACCGAGAAGAACACGGCGAAGATCACGATCTGCAGGATCTCGTTCTGCGCCATCGCATCCGCGATCGAGGTCGGGATCAGATGGGTCAGGAATTTTTCGATCGAGAAGGCGGAAACCGGCAGGCCGGTCGACTGCGCCTTGTCAGGCAGCGTCCCGGGGAAATTCGCGCCGGGCTGGAGCAGATTGACCATCACGAGGCCGAGCATCAGCGAGACGAAAGAGGCGCTGACGAACCAGCCCATGGTCTTGGCGAAGATGCGGCCGAGCTTGGAGCCCGAGCCCATATGAGCAATGCCGCCGACCAGCGTCGCAAACACCAGCGGCGCGATGATCATCTTGATCAGGCGCAGGAAAATCACGGCGATCAGGTTGATGGACGAGGCCCAATCGCCCCGCGTGTCGGGCAGGAAATTGTAGATCGCCGCGCCCATGATGATGCCGAGCACCATCGCCACCAGAATGAATTGCGTAAACCTGTTCGACATTGAACACCCCCGCTACATCGACCGCTTCATGATGTCGCAGATATGACGGCCGCGCAACACGCTTGGCGTGCGACCGTCGGGGCGGATGTTCCCGTTGCGAAACTGGCGGCCGCGATCTAGCTTCATGCAGCGCACAACGAATGCGGCTTGCACTTTTTTCTTGCGGCAGCTGCATCAATAATCGTCAAACGACCGAGGGGAAACATCATGAGCGGCGGCGTCAATCGTCAGATTCTTCTGGTGGAAAAGCCCAGCGGCAAGCTCGGCCCCGAGCACTTCAAGATGGTCGAAGGTGCGGTGCCTGAGCCGAAGGACGGCGAGGCCTTGCTGCGCGTGCGTTACATCTCGCTCGACGCCGCCAACCGCGCCTGGATGCACGGCGCAACCTATCGCTCAGCAGTCGAAGCCAACAGCGTGATGGCCGGCGGCGCCATCGCCGAGGTCGTCAGCTCGAAGGCGCCGGGGCTTGCGCCGGGCGACATCGTGTTTGGTGACACCGGCTGGCAGGAGTTGGCGGCAGTGCCCGCCAAGCATCTCACCAAGATGCCGAAGCTCGAGCCGATGACGCATCTGCTCAGCGTGTTCGGCATCGCCGGCCTCACCGCCTATTTCGGCCTGCTGGAGATCGGCAAACCCAAGGAAGGCGAGACCGTCGTGGTCTCCGCGGCTGCAGGCTCGGTCGGCTCGATCGTCGGGCAGATCGCGAAGATCAAGGGATGTCGCGTCATCGGGATCGCCGGCGGTGCCGAGAAATGCAGCTGGCTGACCTCCGAGCTCGGCTTCGATGCGGCCGTGGACTACAAGGACGGCGCGGTGTTCAAGGCGTTGCGCGCGGCGGCGCCGAAGGGCATCGACGTCTATTTCGACAATGTTGGCGGCGACATTCTCGAAGCGTGCCTGCCGCAGATGAACAATTACGGCCGCATCGCCTGCTGCGGCGCGATCTCGCAATATGACGGCGCGCCCTCGGCACACGGCCCGCGCGGCGTGCCCGGCCTGATCGTGGTGAAGCGGCTCGTCATGCAGGGCTTCATCGTGATGGACTACATGAAGGAAAGCCAGCGAGCGCTCGCCGACCTCCAGGCCTGGGTCAGATCCGGCAAGCTGAAGGTGCAGGAGGACATCATCGACGGCCTCGAGAACACGCCGAAGGCGCTGATCGGATTGCTGGCGGGCGAGAACCGCGGCAAGCGCATGGTCAAGCTCTGACGACCTAGTTACGTCGCAATTGCAAAGTCAATATCTACTTGCGGTAGAGGTCGCGGCGGCCAATGATGCCGCGCGCGGCGTCACCCGCGACGATTGTTTGCATCACATTTGAAAAAATTGTCGGCGTTACCGACAGGGCAGGAATTCACTCAGATGTTCAACACGTTGAAACATGCGTCGGCACGCGGGGCGTTGCTGGCGGCGGTTCTCTTCGCAACTGCAGCAGGCGCATTTGCACAAGCACCGACCGAGGCGCAGAAGAGCGCCATCCGCTCCGCGTGCCGCTCGGACTTCATGGCACACTGTTCGAGCGTCACGCCGGGCGGTGTGGAAGCGTATCAATGTTTGCAGAAGAACATGTCGGGCCTGTCCTCCGGATGCCAAACCGCGGTTCGCGCCGTCGAGCCAGCTGCGGCGCCGAAGACCGAGGCTGCACCCAAAGAGGCTCCACCCAAGGCGGAGGCCGCGCCTGCCGCTCCGAAGGCTGAAACCGCTCCCGCCGCAAAGCCGGCTGCCGCGGCCGCGCCCAAGGCCGCTGCAGCTGCCGCTGCGCCCAAACAGCCGAGCAGCGCGCAGGTCGCCGCCGTCAAGAGCGCGTGCCGCGCCGATTATCCCAAGGTGTGCGCCAGCGTGCCGCCGGGCGGCGCGCCTGCGCTGGAATGCCTGGAGAAGAACAAGGCAAAGGTTTCGCCGGCCTGCGAGAAGGCCGTGAGCGCCGCGGCCGGCGGTGGCGCGGCAGCCACGGCGGCACCTACGGGCGCAGCTCCTGCGGCAGCTGCACCGGCAGCCGCGCCTGCCGTTATCGTGCTGCGCCCGCTGCGGCCGCGCGAAGAGCTGTTCATCGTCAAGTCCGCATGTCGCGAGGATGTCCGCACGCTGTGCGGCAGCGTGGCGCCAGGTGGCGGTCGGATCATCCAATGCGTTGCCAACAATGCCGCTTCGCTGTCGCCCGCCTGCAAGGACGTGCTGGCGCCGTTTGCCGCACGCTAGAGAAGCGAGCCGTCCGGCAGCTGCACCACCGTGGTGAACGGCGGCTGGTAAAGTGCTGCGTCTGACGTGCGGATGGCCAAGCCGGCGCGGTTTGGCTATGCTTCGCACTCACTGCTTCGGACCCGCCGCCAAACGCGCGTCCGGGCAGGAGCTTCGGCGCGCCCGCGCTTTGCCGATAATTCCGCTGGCGCGGAAAGCCGGAGCACATTAGTCTACCCCTAGATAGTAAGTATACTGTCAATCAGGGAGGACAGACGTTGCGGATCGCCGTGATTGGCGGGGGGCCCGGTGGGCTCTACTTCGCCTATCTCTGGAAGAAGCGTCACCCCGAGGATCAAGTCGACCTGTTCGAACAGAACCCGGCCGACGCGACCTGGGGCTTTGGCGTCGTGTTCTCGGACCAGGCCCTGGAATTCTTGCGTGCCGACGACCCCGAGACGGTCGACGCGATCGCGCCGCACATGGAGAGCTGGGAGAACATCACGCTGAACCTGAGCGGCGACAGCGTCGCCATCGACGGCGTCGGCTTCTCCTCGATCGGCCGGCTCGAGCTCTTGCGATTCCTGCAGCAGCGCGCGCTCGATGTCGGCGTCACCCCGCGCTTCGATACGCCGATTCATGCGATCGACCAGCTCAACGGCCATGATCTGATCGTCGCCGCCGACGGGCTGAACTCGCTGGTACGCCGCGCCTTCGAGGGCGATTTCGGCACCTCGCTGTCCTACTCCTCCAACAAGTTCGTCTGGTACGGCACCTCGAAGCGCTTCGACACGCTGTCGCAGACCTTCGTAAAGACCGACCGCGGCGCCTTCAACGCCCACCACTACCGCTACTCTCCAACCATGAGCACGTTCCTGGTCGAATGCGATCATGCGACGTGGCAGGCCTACGGTTTCGCCTATAAGGACGTGGAGCAGTCCAAAGGTGTCTGCGAGGAGGTGTTCGCCGACACGCTCGGCGGCCGCTCGCTGGTTTCCAACAAATCGGTCTGGCGCAACTTCCCCTGGGTCTGGAACGAGCACTGGTCGTTCAAGAACATGGTGCTGCTCGGCGACGCGCTGCACTCGGCGCATTTCTCGATCGGCTCGGGCACGCGGCTCGCGATCGAGGACGCCATTGCGCTGGTCAAGGCGCTGGAGTCGGATGCGCATCTCTCCACCGCCCTGCATCGCTACCAGGCCGCCCGAAAGCCGGTGGTGCAGAAGCTCGTCAACGCCGCGCGGACCAGCGCTTTCTGGTACGAGCACTTTGCTCAGCACATGCAGCAGGGCCTGATGGACTTTGCCTACAGCTACATCACCCGCTCAGGCCGCATCGACGACTCCCGCCTGCGCGCGATGTCGCCGGCCTTCATGGCGCGCTACGAAGCCGCCAAGAACGGTGGGGACGAGGCATGAGCGAGCAGATTCACGACCAGGTGCCCGCCGACTGCGCGGGCGCACGCGAGATCGGCTTTTCCGTTCCGCAGGTCTACAATGCCAGCCGCGTGCTATTCGGCAATCTCGCGAGAGGATGCGGCGACAAGCTCGCGCTCATTGGCCCCCCGGGCATGCGCACCTACGCCGAGCTCTGCGCGGAAGCCTGCCGCTGGGGCAACGGCCTTGCCTCGCTCGGCCTCAAGCGCGGCGATCGCGTGCTGCTGTTCCTCGACGACACCCCGGCCTATCCGGCCGCGTTCTTCGGTGCGGTGCGCGCCGGCTTCGTGCCGTTGCTGATCAACACGCTGACGCCGCCGGATCTGCTGCAATTCTATCTCGCCGATTCCGGCGCTTCTGTCGCGGTGGCGGACGCCGAGTTCTGTGCACGTTTCAACGCCGAGGCCTGCAAGGACACGAGCCTGCACACCTTGGTCGTTGTCAATGGCGCCGTGGGCGATCACGCCGCGCCGAACGCCGTTTCCGCCGCCAATTGGCTGTCGCAATTTCCGTCCGAACTTGCGGAAGCCGACACGCATCGCAACGAGATGGCGTTCTGGATGTACTCGTCCGGATCCACTGGCCGGCCCAAGGGCATCGTGCATCTCCAGCACGACATGGCCTATAGCGAGGTCGCTTTTGCGCAGAACGTCTTGAAGCTGACGCCGGATGACATCTGCTTCTCGGTGCCAAAAATCTTCTTCGCCTATGGCTTTGGCAACGCGATCACCTTCCCGTTCTCGGCGGGCGCGACGACGCTGCTGTTGCCGGGCCAGCCGAAGCCCGCGGCGATCTTTTCGGCGATCGAGCAGTACAAGCCGACGGTCTTCTTCGGCCTGCCGACGCTCTATACATCGCTGACCAAGGCCGAGAGTGCCGACAGGACCGACTTCTCGTCGCTGCGCATGGCGCTCTCGGCCGCCGAGGTGCTCTCGGCCGACGTCTTCAACGGCTGGAAGACGCTCACCGGTCTCGAGATCGTGGAAGGCCTCGGTTCGACCGAGGTGCTGCACATCTATCTCTCCAACCGCCCCGAGCGGAAGAAGCTCGGCGCGGCCGGCCTGCGTGTGCCCGGCTACGAGGTCGCGCTACGCGACAAGGACGGCCGCGATGTCGCCGACGACGAGGAAGGCATCTTGTGGGTGCGCGGCGATTCCAACACGCCGCTTTACTGGAACCGGCCGGACAAATCCGCCGAAACGATCCGGCAGGGCGGGTGGATCTACACCGGCGACCGCTTCGTCCGCGATGCCGATGGCTTTCACTTCTTCCGCGGCCGCGCCGACGATCTCATCAAGATCTCCGGCCAGTGGGTCTACCCGCTCGAGGTCGAGCTGTGCCTCGCCGACCATCCGGACATCCGCGAATGCGCGGTGTTCGCCGCCGAGCTGCCGGACCGGCGCATGACGCTGAAGGCGGTCGTGGTGATGAACAGCCGCGCGGCTGATCAAAGCGAAGCGACACGACGGCTGCAGGATTACGTGAAGGGCAAGCTGCTTCCCTACAAATATCCCCGCGAAGTGATCTTCATCGACGAGCTGCCGAAGACGGGCACGGGGAAGATCGACCGGCAGGCGCTGTTGCGGATGTGAGCGGCGGTGTTGCTCACTCTCGCTGTCGTCCGGCGAAGGCCGGGACCCATACGCCGAGTGGGAGTTATTAGCGCGAGCTGGTCACCACCTGTCTTCGCCAAACCGAACTCGGTGGTTATGGGTCCCGGCCTTCGCCGGGACGACACCGGAATGTCAGGCGCCACCTCACCCCGCCTTCCCCAGATGCTCCAGCGCGTCCTCCGCTCGTAGCGGCACCCGCGACGCCTCGTTGTTGAGATCGACGAGCTGCACCAGGAGCCCCATCAGCGCCTTGCGGTCCGCCGGCTTGAGCGGCTCCAGCATCCGCGCCTGGGCGCGTTCGACGGCGGGGATGATGTCGCGCAGGATCGCCGCGCCTGACTTGGTCAAATAGAGCAGCTTGATCCGCTTGTCTTCCGGCGCCGGCCTGCGCTCGACGAAATCCTTGGCCTGAAGCCGCTCGATGACGCTGCCGAGCGTGGAGCGGTCGAAGGCGATCACCGCCGACAGCCGCGTCGCATCGATGCCGGGGTGGGTGTGGATCGCGATCAGCGCCGCGTATTGCACCGGCGTGAGGTCGAACGCCTTGCATTCCTCCATGAAGATCGAGACCGCGATCTGCTGCATGCGCCGGAACAGATAGCCCGGCGCGGCATAGACCGCGTCAATCGTGATCGGAGGCGGCTTACTCGGCATCGGGCTGCTTCTCCGGCGCGGCGTTGACGAACGCCGGCAGCGCCTTGGCGGCAGCTTCCGCCTTAAGCAGACGCGGATAGGCGGAGACGTCGACGCCAAAGCGGCGCGCATTGGCGAGCTGCGGCACCAGGCAGAGATCGGCGAGCGTCGGCGCATCGCCGAAGCAGAACGGGCCCGGCTCGGTCCTGATCAGGGTTTCACAGGCCGCGAGGCCCTCGCGGTTGACCCACGCCGCCCAGTCCTGAACCTTCTCCTCGGCAAGGCCAAGCTCGCGCAGCCGCGCCAGCACCTTCAAGTTCTGTACGGGGTGAGTGTCGCAGGCGATCGCCAACGCGAACGCCCTGACCTTGGCGCGCTGCAGCGTATCCCTCGGCAGCAGCGGTGGGTTGGGGTGGGTTTCGTCGAGCCATTCGATGATGGCGACGGACTGGGTCAGCACTGCGCCCGCATCGTTCTCCAGCGCGGGCACCAGGCCCTGCGGATTGATGGCGAGATAGGCGGGCGCGCATTGCTCGCCCTTGCGAAGGTGATGCGGCAGGTGCTCGGCACCGAGACCCTTGAGGTTCAGCGCGATCCGTACCCGGTAGGCGGCGCTGGAGCGGAAATAGCCGTGCAGCTTCATCGGAACCCTCCCGTTTCGTTCTTGTTCGCACGTTGACGCTACCTAGATCGTAAGTATACTGTCAATCAACAAAACGACGGGAGCCGCACCATGGAAGCCGTGACGAAGACGCCGGAACGCGAGGCGTTCTACAAGAAGATCGACGGCGAGAATCTCACCGCGCTCTGGACCGTCATGAGCGATTTGATCACACCGGAGCCGAAGAGCGCCTGCCGGCCGCATCTGTGGAAGTTCGACATCATCCGCGACTACATGACCGAAGCCGGCAAACTGATCACGGCGAAAGAAGCCGAGCGGCGCGTGCTGGTGCTGGAAAATCCCGGCCTGCGCGGGCAGTCGAAAATCACCACGTCGCTCTATGCCGGCGTGCAGATGGTGGTGCCGGGCGACATCGCACCCGCCCACCGGCACAGCCAATCGGCGCTGCGCTTCGTGCTCGAAGGCAGGGGCGCCCACACCGCGGTCGACGGCGAGCGTACCGCGATGGAGCCCGGCGACTTCATCATCACGCCGTCGATGACCTGGCACGATCATTCCAACGAGACCGACCAGCCGATGTTCTGGCTCGACGGTCTCGACATTCCGCTGGTGCAGTTCTTCGACTGCTCCTTCGCGGAAGGCTCCAACGAGGACCAGCAGAAGATCACGAGACCGGCCGGCGACAGCTTCGCGCGCTACGGCCACAATCTGCTGCCGGTCGACGTGAAGCGGAGCTCGAAGACCTCGCCGATCTTCAGCTATCCCTATGCCTACACGCGCGAAGCACTGGAGAAAGCCCGCACGAGCCAGGAGTGGGACGCCTGTCACGGGCTGAAGCTGAAGTTCAGCAACCCCGAGACCGGCGACTTCGCGATGCCGACCATCGGCACTTTCATCCAGTTGCTGCCGAAGGGCTTCAAGACCGCGCGCTATCGTTCGACGGACGCAACGGTGTTCTGTCCGATCGAAGGCCACGGCCGCACCCGCATCGGGGAATCGACCTTCGAATGGGGCCCGCGCGATTTGTTCGTGGTGCCGAGCTGGCAATGGGTCACGCACGAGGCGGACATGGATGCGGTGCTGTTCAGCTTCTCGGATCGCCCCGTGCAGCAGAAGCTGGATCTGTTCCGGGAGGATCGCGGGAACGCGTGAGGCTGATGCTTGTCGTTCCGGCGAAGGCCGGGACGACAGTGGCGGCTACCGCCAGTGCAACAGCCGCGTCTCCAGCCAGTTGATCACCCTGCCCACCATCAACCCGAACGCCGACAGGATCACCACGCCCGCGAGCAGCTGATCGGTCTGCATCAAATTACCGGCCTGCAGCACGAACGCGCCGATGCCGTATTGCGCGCCGATCATCTCGGCGCTGACGACGAGCAGCAGCGCCACCGACGACGTGATGCGGAAGCCGGCGAGGATCGCGGGCAGCGCGCCCGGCCAGACCACCTTGCGCACGATGGTGGCGAACGGCACGTTGAAGCTCTGCGCCATGCGGATGAGATTGCGCGGCACCGCGTCGACGCCGCTATAGACCGAGATTGCGGTCGAGAAGAACACGCCAAGCGCAATGGTTGCGATCTTCGGCTCTTCGCCGATGCCGAGCCAGAGGATCAACAGCGGCAGCAGCGCGATCTTCGGGATCGGAAACAGCGCCGAGATGAAGGTGATGCCGACGCTGCGCGCCAGCCGCGACAGGCCGATGGCAAAGCCAACCGCGACACCGGCCGCCGTGCCGAGCAGCCAACCGACACCGATGCGCAGGAGCGACGCGGAAAGGTGCTGCCACAGCGCGCCAGAGATCGCGAGCTGGTAGATCGCACGCGCGATCGCCGATGGCGGCGGCAGGAACAGCGGATTGACGAGGCCGCTGCTGCCCGCCGCCTGCCAGATCGCAATGACCAGCGCGAGCGCGATCCAGCCGCCGAAACGGCTGCTCGCCGGCACGAAGCCGGCGCCGCGAAAGCGGACGCGCCGGACCATTTCATCCTTCGCAGATGTTCCCACTGGCGCGCGATCAAGCATGCTGAACCTCGCGCTCGGCATCGATCGCCTCGTTGCGGATCAATGACCAGATCTGGTTCTGAAGCGCGAGCAGCTTTTCACGGGCTGCAATGTCACCGCGCTCAGTGCGCGTCATCGGCACCGCCACGACCTCGCGAATGCGGCCAGGACGCCGTGACAGCACCACGATGCGATCGGCAAGTCGCGCCGCCTCTTCGAGATTGTGCGTGACATAGACCGCGCCCATGCCGCCGTCGGCGAGCAGCCGGACGAAATCCTCCATCAGCAGTTCGCGGGTCTGCGAATCCAGCGCCGAGAGCGGCTCGTCCATCAAGAGAATGGCCGGCCGGACCGCGAGCGCGCGCGAAATGCCGACGCGCTGGCGCATGCCGCCGGACAGCTGCTTTGGATAGGTTTTGCGAAAATCCGTCAGGCCGGTGCGGCGCAAGGCATCGTCGACCAGCGCGCGGCGCTGCACGGCCGAGAGCTGGGTGTGCAGCAGCGGGAATTCGACGTTCTCCTCCACATTGGCCCAGGGCAGCAGCGCGAAGTCCTGGAACACGAAGGTGAGCGGATTGAGACTGTCCGCCGGCGGCGCGCCGCGCAGCTCGGGCGCGCCGGAGGTCGGCAGCAACAGGCCGCCGAGGATCGACAGCAGCGTGCTCTTGCCGCAGCCCGAGGGCCCCACGATCGCCACCACCTCGCCCGCGCTGACGGTGAACGAGACGTCGTCGAGCACGGCGAGATCGCCGAAGCGATGGGTGATGTGGTTGGCGGTCAGGTCCATGCGTGGCGTTCTAATCTCAATCCGCCTTCACGAATTCCTTGGCGATGATCGCGTTCGCGTCGAAGCCCTTGTCGGCAAAACCCTGCTCCTGGAGCCATTTGATCTGGTTGTCGACGTTCTTCACATCCAGCTTGCCGTCGGGATCGATATAGGCGCAATTGCCGACCACCTGCTCGACCGGGAGGTTCGTATACTTGGCGATGATCTCCAGCAGCGGCTTTGTCTTGTCATTGATCGGCGCGACGCCGTCCTTCATCGCGGCAAGGATGACGTCGTGATATTCGCGGTCGGCCTTTGCCAAAGCGCCGAGCAGCTTCGTCACCAGCACCTTGTTGGTCAGCGTCTTCGGTGAAGCGAACACCGCGCCCAATTGCCAGGGTGTCTCGTCGCCGACCCAGCCGAGGAACTTCGCACCGCCGTCGTCCATCAGCTTTCGCGCGGTGGAGATCGGCAGCAGCGCCGCATCCACCGTCTCGCCCTTCAGCGCGGCCGCCGCATTCGACAGCGATTGCAGCGGCACGATCTTCACGTCGGCGAGCTTGAAACCGTATTTGTCGGCAAGCAGGCCGAGCGAATAGTGAAAGGAGGAGCCGACCTGCGTCATCGCCACGCGCTTGCCCGCGAGGTCCTTCGGCGTCTTCAGACCGCTCGCATAGGCGTTGTTGCTGGCGAAATAGCCGATCAGGGGATAGCCGGCCTTCTCGCGGCTCATGCCGCCGATCACCTTCAGCACGCCCTTGCCGGCGAGATTGTAAAGGCCGGCGGTAAAAGCGGTGACGCCGAAATCGATGTCGCCGGAGGTGGTGGCCACCGCGATCGGCTGCGCCGCATCGAAGAATTTCAGCTCGACGTCGAGGCCGGCCTCTCGGAAATAGCCCTTGTCCTGCGCGATGAAGACGGGCGCGGAGGAGGATAGCCTGAGCACGCCGATCCTGGCTTTCAGCGCGTCCTCGGCTCGGGCGGTGCCCATCGCTGTGATCGCCATCAGGCCAGCTAGCGCGAGCCGCACAATCCCGGTCATTTCGTTTCCTCCGCCGTCGATATCTTGCAGTCGGTTACAGGCCTTCGGGCACGGGCTGGTCCCGTCCGATAAAGGCGCCCTGTTGTTTCAACGTTTCCTGCAGCTTTTCAACGGGGATGTCACGCGGGATCCGGTTTCCGGAGAGCGCCAGCGCGGCGGCGGAACCGGCCGCCTCCCCCATCACGAAACAGGCACCGGAGACCCGGGCCGCCGACTGGCCCTCATGGGTCATCGAGGCGCAGCGGCCGGCGACCAGCAGATTGTCGACGCCTTCGGGCACCAGCATGCGGTAGGGCAGCTCGTTATAGCCACGCGATTCCGGGATCGGCGGGAAGGTGAAGACGACGTCGCCGGGGACATGGGCCTCGATCGGCCAGCCATTGACCCCGATGGAATCCTCGAACGACGCGCAGCCGAGCACGTCCTCGCCGCTGAGCTGATAGCCGCCATTGATGCGGCGGGTTTCGCGGATGCCGAGCTGCGGCGGCAGGTCGACGATGTAGGATTTTTCAAAGCCCGGCACGGTGCGCAGGAATTCGAACGCGGCGAGCGCCTGCTTGCGGCCCTCGATCTCGCCGCGGGTGAGATCGTCAGGCTCGATGCCGTTGATGGCATGGCCGTCCTCGCGCGCGACTTGCGTAAAGTTCACCCGCCATTCGGTGCCGGATTTCTGCGGCCGCACGATCGCGCTCTTGCGCGGGAATGTGTGGGTACCGGCGGCGGTGGCCTGCTCCATCAATTGCGGGATGGTGCGCCAGGCATCGCCCGCCTTCGCCGGATCGATGCCGTTGAGGCGGAGCATCATCGAGGGATACATCGGATGGCCGTGCTCGTCGCCGAATTCGAACGGCGCGCCGGCCCAGACCGCGAGATCGCCGTCGCCGGAGCAATCGATGAAGATCTCCGATCGCACCGCCTGTCGGCCCGCCTTGGTCTCGACCATCAGGGCATCGATGCGGCTGTTATCGCCCATCACGACGCCTGCACCGAGCGCATGGAAAAGGATGTGCACCTTGTGACTGGCGAGCAGTTGGTCGGCCGCGATCTTGTAGGCGGCGGTGTCGTAGGCCTGGGCAAAGACCTTGCCGAGGATCAGATGCGGCGCGTTGAGCCCGTTCAAGCGGTCGATCCGAGCCAGCAGCTCGGACGCCATGCCCTGCACCAGCCGATGGGCCTCGCCGTAGACGTTGCCGTGCAGGCCGCAGAAATTGGTGACGCCGGCAGCGGTCCCCATGCCGCCGAGGAAGCCGTAGCGCTCGATCAAGAGCGTCCTCCGTCCCGCGCGCGCCGCTGATGCTGCCGCCACGATGCCGGCCGGACCGCCCCCGAGCACGACGACTTCATATTCGCCATAAAGCGGCACCTGGCGTGCCGGTTCTTCGATCGTGGTGGCCTGCATGGCGCGTCCTGTCCCTGAAACTCTCTTGCTTGGGCCCGACTATGAATTAGCGCGGACCGAGCTACAATCCGCCAAAATAGACGATCAGCTTTCGCGAATCGAGAAAGGTGGAAAATGGACGTCCTCGTCAACTTGCAGGCGTTCCTCGCCACCGCCGACGCCGCCGGCTTCTCCGCGGCTGCGCGAAAACTCGACGTCTCGACGTCGGTGGTGGCCAAGCGCGTCACGCAGCTCGAGGCGCGGATCGGCACGCCGCTTTTTCAGCGCTCGACCCGGCAGTTGCGGCTGACCGAGGCCGGCCAGCGCTACGTGCATCGCGCCCGCGCCGTCGTCACCGACGCCACCGACCTGCTCTCGCGCATGGGCGAGAAGGGCCATGATCTCGTCGATCACCTACGCATCAAGGCGCCGACCTCGCTGACGGTCGCGCGGCTTGCGGACGTCTTCACCGCTTTCCAGACCCAGAACCCGCGGCTCAAGCTCGATATCGTGCTGTTCGACCGTCCGGTCGATCCCGTCACCGAAGGCTTTGACATCGCCATCGGCGCCTTCCCGCATTCCTTTGGCGGTGTCGTCGACGAGCCCCTGTGCCCGCTGAAGCGGCTGCTCTGCGCCTCGCCTGCCTATTTGAAGAAACACGGCGCGCCGAAACATCCGCGTGATCTGGTCGAGCATCGCTGTCTCAGCTTTCTGCCGACGGGGCCGGAGTGGATCTTTGACGGGCCGCGCGGCCGCATCAGCGTCCAAGTCAGCCCGCTGCTGTCCTGCAACGAGGGCCAAGTGCTGGCGCGCAGCGCCATCGCCGGCAACGGCATCGTGCTGATATCGGACTATCTCGTCGCGGACGCCTTGCGCAACGGCGCACTCAAGCCGGTTCTGCGCGAGTTTCCGATTCCGGAATTGTGGGTGAAGGCTGCGATCCCTGAACGGCGGCGCAATGCCGCCGCGGTGCAGGCGCTGCTCACACTGCTGAAAAGGTCACTGGCGGTGTCGCTGTGAAAGCCCGTAGCCCGGATGGAGCGCATGCGTAATCCGGGTTCGTGCCACGCGGGACAGCCGGGAGATTCGGTTGGTCCGCCCCGGATTGCGCTTCGCTCCATCCGGGCTACTCACGTTCAGCTTTTAGCACCTGCCCAATTCGCCGCGCGCTTTTCCGCAAACGACGCCAGCCCCTCCGCGGCTTCTGCACTCTGGCGCTTGACCGAATGCAGCTGCACGAGCCGATTGTAAGCCGCATCGTCCACCGCCATTCCGCCGAACGAGCTCTCCAGCGCGAGGCGCTTGGTCTCGGCCATCGCTTCAGGTCCGTTGGCTAGCAACTGCTCGACCACCTTGGCGCCGGCGGCTTCGAGATCGGCGAGCGGCACCACCTCGTGGACGAGGCCGATGCGGCGAGCGTCGTCGGCGCCGAAACGTTCACCTGTGAGCGCGTAGCGGCGGACTTGCCGTACACCAATGGCATCGCAGAGCTGCGGGATGATGATGGCTGCCGTCAGGCCCCAGCGCACTTCGGTGATCGAGAACAGGGCGTTGTCGGCCGCGATCACGACGTCGCAGGCCGCGATCACGCCGGTGCCGCCGCCAAAGCAGCCGCCCTGTACCAGCGCGACCGTCGGGATCGGCAGCGTGTTGAGCCGCTGCACAGCCTCGAAAGTCGCACGCGACGCGGCCTCGTTCGCATCAGTCGATTGCGGCCGCACGCCGTTGATCCATTTGAGGTCGGCGCCGGCCTGGAAATGCTTGCCGTTGCCCCGGAGCACGACGACGCGCAGGTTCGGCTTCTTGCCGAGATCGTCCATGGCCGCGAGCACGCCGGCGATCAGCGCGCCGTCATAGGCATTGTTCACTTCGGGCCGGTTCAACGTGACGGTCGCAACCCCACGCGCATCCAGAGTCCACAGGACGGGGCTGTCAGTCATCGGCGATCCCTCCGGTCGTTTGTTTGCCCTGCACTATGACCGAGGCCGCTCGTTCCGATCCATATCTTTCCGGCGTAGGGCGGCCGCGTCCATCGCATGGCGGCTTGTGTCATGCTGCTGCCGGGCGGCATCAAGGGATCAGGGACGGATATATATGCGCATCTGCATTTTCGGCGCGGGCGCCGTCGGCAGTCATCTCGCGGTCAGGCTGGCCCGCGCCGGCCATGAGGTCTCGTGCGTGATGCGCGGCGCGCACCTGGAGGCGGTCCGGGCCAACGGCCTGAAGCTGCGCGTCGGCGATTCCGAGGTCAGCGCCAAGGTGAACGCGTCAGGCGATCCGGCCCAGCTCGGCCCGCAGGACGTCGTGATCAGCACCTTGAAGGCGACCGCGCTGACCGGGCTGGTCTCCAGTCTCAAGCCGCTGCTGCAGGACGACACCGCCATCGTGTTCGCGCAGAACGGCATTCCCTGGTGGTACGGGATCGGCCTGCCGCCGCGACACCCGACCCCGCCCGACATCTCCTTCCTCGACCCGGGCGGGCGCCTGCGCGCCTGCATCCCGAAGGAGCGGATCGTCGGCGGGGTGGTCTTCTCCTCCAATGAGGTGATCGCGCCTGGCGTGGTGCAGAACCTGACGCCGGACCGCAACCGCCTGCTGATCGGCGAATGCGACGATCGCAATTGCGAGCGCATCACAACGCTCCGCAGTGTCTTCACCGACGCGCGGCTGGAATCGCCGCCGGTCGCCGAGATCCGCGAGGCGATCTGGTCAAAGCTGCTGACCAACATGTCGCTGTCGGTGCTGTGCCTGCTCACCGGCCAGACGGCGCGCGGCGTGCGCGATGACCCCGCCTTTGCGGACGTCATTCCGCGGATGCTGAACGAGGCAAACGAGATCGCTCAGCACTTCATCCCGGAGGTCAAGCGCGTATCACGCAGCGGTCCCGCCCCCAACCACAAGCCGTCGCTGCTGCAGGATTACGAGCTCGGCCGCGCCATGGAGATCGACGTCCTGGTGAAAGCGCCCCAAGCCTTTGCGCGCGCCGCAGGCCTGTCGACGCCGACCCTCGATCTCATCGCCGCGCTCGCGATCCAGAAGGCGCGCGACAAGGGACTTTATTCCGCCTGAAATTCAAGCGAGCCCGTCGATCCAGGCCGCGAGCGCATCAAGCACCTCCGCAAGCGCCTCTTCATTGCTGCGGCCGGACTTTTTCAGCACCGCAAAGGAGTGATCGCCGCCTTCGATCTCATGTAGCGTCGCCTTCGGGGCAAGAGCGGCGATGACCGGCCTGAGGAGGCCGAGATCGGCGAGCCCGTCGCGGGTGCCTTGCAGGAACAACATCGGGATCTCGACACTGGCCAAATGCTCGGCACGCTCGGTCGACGGCTTCTTGTCGGCGTGCAGGGGAAAACCGAGGAAGGCGAGCCCTTTGACATCAGGCAGTGCGGCCTTCGACTGCGCCTGCGACGTCATGCGCCCGCCGAAGGATTTTCCGCCCGCAACGAGCATCACACCGGGGCAGAGCCGCGCGGCTTCCTCGACTGCCGCGCGGATCGTGGCGTGGGCGACCGCCGGCTGGTCCGGACGGCCCTGCTTGTTTTCCATGTAGGGAAAATTGAAGCGGAACGTCGCGATGCCCCGACTTGCGAGCCCCTCCGCAATCTTGTCCATCGATGCGTGCCGCATCCCTGCACCGGCACCATGCGCCAGAACGTAGCAGGCGCGCGCATTGTCCGGCTGCATCAGGATCGCGGAGACCGTGCCGATACGCGCGATGTCGAGCTTGAGCTCTTGAATTTTGACAGCCACAATCAACCATTCCGACAGACGCTACTCCGGCCGCCTTGGTAGCGTCACCGGCGCAGCCTGAAAACACAATAATTGCCGCCGAAGGCTAGCCTACCAAGCCGGCTAGCTGCATTGACCGAGGTGACCATGTCCTACCGCTCCTCCTGGATGACCGAAGAGCTCGAAATCTTCCGCGACCAGTTCCGGAAATACCTGGTCAAGGACCTGGCCCCGCATGCCGAAAAATGGCGCGAGCAGAAAATGGTCGACCGCTTTGCCTGGCGCGGGCTCGGCGAGATGGGCGCGCTGCTGGCAAGCGTGCCGGAGGAATATGGCGGGCTCGGTGCAACCTTCGCCTATGACGCCGCCGTGCTCGACGACCTCGAAAGCACGGTGCCGGAGCTGACGACCGGTGTCTCCGTGCACAGCGCCATCGTCGCGCACTACATCCTCAATTACGGCTCCGAGGAGCAGAAGAAGCGCTGGCTGCCGAAGATGGCTTCGGGCGAGATGGTCGGCGCCATTGCCATGACCGAGCCCGGCACCGGCTCGGATTTGCAGGCCGTCAAGACCACGGCCAGGAAGCAGGGCAATTCCTACGTCATCAACGGACAGAAGACTTTCATCACCAACGGCCAGGCCGCCGATCTCGTCATCGTGGTCGCACGCACCGGCGATGTCGGCGCCAAGGGCATTTCGCTGATCGTGGTCGAAACCGCGGGCGCCGACGGCTACAAGCGCGGGCGCAACCTCGACAAGATCGGCTTGCATGCCTCCGACACCTCCGAACTGTTCTTCGACAACGTCGCGGTCCCGCCGGACAATTTGCTCGGCGGCGAGGAAGGCCAGGGTTTTGTGCAGCTGATGCAGCAATTGCCGCAGGAGCGCCTAGCGCTCGCGGTCGGCGCGGTCGCCGCGATGGAGCGCGCGATAAAACTCACCGTCGACTACACCAAGGAACGGAAAGCGTTCGGCAAACCGCTGATGGATTTCCAGAACACCGCCTTCAAGCTCGCCGAGCGCAAGACCGAAGCGATGATCGCGCGCGTCTTCGTCGACTGGTGCATCGAGCGGCTGGTCGCCAAGGACCTCGACACCGTCACGGCCTCGATGGCGAAATACTGGTGTTCGGAGAAGCAGGTCGAGACCGCCGACGAATGCCTCCAGCTGTTCGGCGGCTACGGCTACATGCAGGAATACCCGATCTCGCGCATCTTCATCGATTCCCGCATCCAGAAGATCTATGGCGGCACGAACGAGATCATGAAGCTGTTGATCGCGAGGTCGCTCTAATCAGGCAGCTGTGAGCGGCTACTTCATCCGCGGGTCGGCCACGAGAAAGTCGATGAAGGTCCGCACCTTCGCAGAGAGATATTTGCGGCTCGGATAGACCGCGAATAGCTTGCCCTCGAAGATGACTTGCCCGGGCACGACGTGCTCGAGGCGGCCGGCGGCGAGATCCTCCGCGACCAGCCATTTCGGCAGGAAGGCGAGGCCCATGCCTTCGAGCGCTGCCACGTGCAGCAGCGTTTCATTGCCACTGCGCAGCACCGGATTGAGCTTGACGGTCTCGGTGCCGTGCTCGCCCTCGAAGGAGAAACTTTCACCCGGGTACAGCGCGTAGTGCAGCATCGCCTGGCCGGCGAGATCGGCAAGTTTGGTCGGGCGCCCCGCGCGATCGAGATAAGCGGGCGCGCCGACCATATGGAACGCGACCTTGGTGATGGGCCGCGCGATCAGCGCCTCGTCGGGCGCTGCGGTCGCGCGAAGTGCGAGATCGAATCCCTCCTCGACCAGATTGACCATCCGGCCGCTGAGATCGACGTCGAGGCGCACTTCGGGATAGCGGCTTTGATAGTCGGCCAAAATTCCCGCGAACATCGCATTCGCCATCCACACCGGCGCGGTCAGCCGCAGCGTGCCGCGCGGAACGACCGTCGTATTGCTGACGGCGGCTTCAACCTCGTCGAGCGAGTCGAGCATCTGCCGCGCCTGCTCGAAATAAAGCGCTCCGCTTTCGCTCAGGCTGACGCGCCGACTGGTGCGGTTGAGCAGTCGCGTACCCAGCCGCTTTTCGAGCTGCATCACGTGTTTGCTCGCCATCGCGGGCGAGATGCGCAGGCGCTGCGCCGCGGTCGCGAAGCTCTTCAGCTCGGCGACCAGGCAGAACACCCTCATGCTGACCAGAGAATCCATGAAATCATCAACACCCGGGAAATGAACCAATCCCAAGACGTATAATGATCAAATATGAGGAAACTATCAAATGGTGGCGACCGTCACCTTTTGGAGAACCACCGTGTCCACCACCGCCTTCGAGACTGCCTCCCCCGGCCGCGCCATTCGTATCGGCCTTTGGATCGCACAGGGCCTGCTCTTTTTCGTTTTCACCGCAGCCGGGCTAGTCAAGCTGCTGACGCCGATTCCAGAGCTTGCCGCGATGATGCCCTGGGCCGGTCAGTATTCCGCAACGTTCGTCCGGTTCATCGGGCTCGTCGATCTCGCCGGCGGAATCGGCATCCTGCTGCCGGCGCTGACGCGAGTCCTGCCCCGGCTGACTGTGCTGGCCGCGGTGGGCTGCTCCATGTTGCAGGTGTTGGCGCTCGTCTTCCACATCTCGCGCGGCGAGGCGCCGGTCACGCCGCTCAACGTCGTTTTGCTCGCGCTCAGCCTGTTTGTGCTGTGGGGGCGCGACCGCAAAGCGCCGATCGCGCCGCGTCAGTTCTGAACAACCGAAGGCGGCAGCCATGATCTCCGCCAACGGATGGTCCCGCAGGGGCCTGCTCGCCGGCACCGCGATCCTCACGGCCGGCGGCACCGCCGCCAAGGAGGATCGTCTCGCCGACGGCGTCGTGATCCTGATCGACAGCAACGAGCCCTATGTCATGGGACACGCGATCAGCTACTCGGCTAACCTCTCGAAGCACTTTACGGACAGGGGCGCACGATTGCTGATCGAGGTCGTCGCCAACGGCAAGGGCATCGACGTCTTCCGGGCGGACAGGACCCCGCTGGTCGAACCGCTCGCGACGCTGCGGCAGTCGGTACCCAACCTCGCCTACAGCATGTGCGCGTCGTCAAAAGCGATCGCCGAAGCCAAGGAGCAGGTCTTGATTCCGCTGATAGCAGGTGCCAGCCTCGTGCCGTTCGGCATCGGCCGCGTGGTCGATCTGCAACTCAAGGGCTGGGCCTATATCCATGCTTGAGACCGCGCGCGAAAGCGGTCCATTGCCGTCGCGGCGATCGATCATGATGGCCGTGCCGGCGCTTCTTGCCTCCTTGCGCGCGGCCCATGCGCAGGAAAGCTGGCCACCGGTGTTCGAGGCCGGCCGCGGCCAGTTCACGCTGGTGCGGCCGCGCGCGCCGATGCCAACGCTCAGGCTTCAAGACATTGGCGGGAAGGACGTCGCGTTGAGCGCGAAGCCGGGCCGCATCACCCTCGTCAATTTCTGGGCGACCTGGTGCGCGGCCTGCCGGCTCGACCTGCCCGCGCTCGCAAGTCTCGCGGGATCGCGGCCGGACCGGCTCGACGTTGTCGCGATCTGCACCGATACGAAAGACCTGCGCAAGATCCGCACGTTTCTCGGCGGCCTCGCCGTGCAGAGCCTCGCTTGCTATGTCGACGCCTATGGCGCGGCGGCCGAAGCGTCGACCGCGATATTCTCCCTGGTCGGCATGCCCATCACCTATCTCGTTGGAACGAGCGGTCAGGTCGAGGGCTACATCGCCGGTGCGCCCGACTGGCTTTCTCCGGCAGGCGCGCGGCTGCTGCAATTTTATCGCGAGCGGGGCTAGCGCCGCTCTATTTCGGATGCCACCAGCGGCCGCCAATCACGACACCTTCGGAGACGATCTTGCGGTCTCCGATCAGGTGCTCGCCGACCACGTCCTCATAGTCGAACTGGCCTTGCTTGATCGAGATCAGCGTGGCATCGCCGGCGCTGCCCGGCTTGAGGCTGCCGAGTTCGGGCCGCCGCAGCGCCATCGCGGCGTTGACAGTGGAGGTTGCGATGACGTCGGACAGCGGCATGCCCATGCACAGGAATTTCGACAGGGTCGTCACCTGGTCGAAGGCCGGGCCGTCGATGCAGAGCTGATGAATGTCGGACGAGATGGTGTCCGGATAGAAGCCGTTGGCGAGCATGGCACGTGCGGTCTTGAACGCGAACGAGCCCTTGCCGTGGCCGATGTCGAACAGCACGCCGCGCTCTCGCGCGTCGAGCACCGCCCGCTTCACCGTGCCCTGCGCGGTCGCGGGCGTGTTGGGGAAGGGCCGGAACGCGTGGGTGAGCACGTCGCCGGGGCGCAGGCGCGCCAGCACCTCCTCGTAGCTCGGCGGCGGATGATCGATATGCGCCATCAGGGGCATGCCGACCGCATTCGCGACCTCGAGCGCGATGTCGAGCGGCACGACGCCCGACGTGCCCGAGGAGTGCAGCCCCACGCGCACCTTGATGCCGACGATGAGATCGCGGTTGGCGTCGGCCACCTTGGCCGCCTCGATCGGATTCATCAGCCGCAGCTCCTCGCTCTCGCCGACCATGATCCGGTGCGAGAAGCCAAAGATGCCGGCGTGCGAGACGTGAAGATAAGCGAGGATGCGGACCTGGCTCGGCTCGATCACATGCTTGCGAAATCCGGCGAAATTGCCCGGCCCCGCGCTGCCGGTGTCGACCGCGGTCGTGACGCCGGAGAGACGGCAAAACTCTTCGGCGTCGATGCCAAGCGACGTGCCGCCCCAATAGACGTGGGTGTGGAGATCGATCAGCCCCGGGGTCACGATGTAGCGTGACACGTCGCGCACGTCGGTGCCCGGATCGGCCTTGAGCCCGCTGCCGACCGCCGCGACCTTGCCGCCGGCAAAGGCGACATCCGTCACGGCATCGAGCTTCTGGGACGGGTCGACCACATGGCCGCCGCGCAGGATCAAGTCGAAGGGCATTGTCGTCTCCGGATATGGCAGCGAGGCGGGGCGAGAGTCAGCCCGGGCCAGGAAGGAAGCTTCGCGCTTCTAGCAATTTTTGCGCCGACGAGCGTAGCAAACGCGACGATTGCTCACTGAAAATCTGGCGATCCCGGGAAGACTCGAACTTCCGACCTACGGTTTAGGAAACCGTCGCTCTATCCGGCTGAGCTACGGGACCGCGGAACCCGCAGAGCGGGTTACCGGGGGCTTCATATCAAAGCGGAGGCGGGATCGGAAGCCCTCCGCGTTGCTCAATGCGGAGGGCTGCCGGCCATCTCATGCCCGGATATTGTTGTCCTTGACCACCTTGCCCCAAATGGCGACCTGCTTGTCGAAGAAGGTCTTGAAGGCGGGACCGTCCTCGAGCAGCAGCGTCATCTGCTGCGTCTCCTTGAGCTGGGCGGCGGTGGCGGGCTCGCTCAGGATCTCCTTGGACGCGGTCGCCAGGCCTGCGACGATGTCCGGCGGCGTCCCCGTCGGCGCGAAGATGCCCCACCAGGCCAGCGTCTCGAAATCCGGAAAGCCTGCCTCGATCGCGGTCGGCGTATCCGGCAGGCCGGGCAGCCGCTCGCGGCCGAGCTGCAGGATCGGACGCAGCATGTTGGTGCCGAGCTGGGCTGCAACCAGCGCCGCCGATCCCGCGATCAGGTCGACATGGCCGCCGAGCACGTCGTTCATCGCGGGGCCGCCGCCGCGATAGGGCACGTGCATGATCTCGACGCCGGCCTTGTTGCCGAGCACGGTCATGGCGAGATGGCCGAGCGTGCCGATGCCGACGGAGGCATATTTCACCGCGCCGGGCGTCGCCTTGCAGGCCGCCACCACGTCGGCGAAGCTCTTGTAGGGACGGCCCGCACCGGCGGCGATCACGTAAGGCGCGGTGCCGACCAGCAACACCGGCATCAGCTCGCGCTCGACATCGACGGGCGGCTTGTCGAGGATGGAGGGGATCACCGCGTGGGAATCGAAGGTGACCAGGAACGTCGAGCCATCAGGCGGGCTCTTGGCGACCTGCGCCGCGCCGAGCGCGCCGGCGGCGCCCGACTTGTTCTCGACAATGACGATGCGGTTGAGCTTGGTTTGCAGATGGCTCTGGAGCAGCCGCGCCATCGCATCGGTCGATCCGCCCGGCGGAAACGGCACCACCAGCGTGATCTTTGAAGCCTGCGCCAACGCCGGCGTCATCGCGAGAATAGCCGGCGCTGCGAGCAGCGTCCGTCGTGTGATCGTCATGGTATCCCCTCCCCTGTTTTCTCGCGCCCGGCTTTTGCTCTTGGCGCTTTAAGTGGTCCCGAAACCGGATCCCGCTTTTCTGTATTCTGGCCGTGGCGGACTGAAGATGTCCAGCACGCGGGCTCCGTCCGGGCCGGCGCGCATGGTGTGCGGCACATTACCCGGCGTGCGCCAGAAGTCGCCCTTCTTCACGGCAATCTCCTCATCACCCTGGACGCGGATGGCGGAGCCGTCGAGCAGCACGCCCCATTGCTCCTCGGGATGATGGTGCAGCGTGCCTTGCGCATGCGGCGCCAGCGTCACCACCGACAGCATCGCCTGCTCGCCGGAGAAGATGCGCGTGGTCACGCCTGCCGCGAGCTCGCGAAACAATCCGTCGCCGGCGTCGTCGAGATTGTGGAATTCGTCCTTCTGGCTCACGCCATCCTCCCCTTCTTTTTTTTCGCTGATCAGGATTTCCCATACGAGCCCTGATAACGGCCCTCGCGGATCGCCTTCAGCGTCTCCTCTTCGCGCGCGACCTGGGCGCGCACGGCGTCCAGCAGCGCCGCAGCACCTGCGGCGGCAAACGACACAACGCCGTCCTCGTCACCGACGACGATGTCGCCGGGCGAGATCACGCTGCCGCCGATCGAAACAGGCACATTGATCTCGCCGGGGCCGTTCTTGTAAGGGCCGCGGTGGATCACGGCGCGGGCGTAGCAGGGAAAGTCATCGGCCGCGAACGCCGCGACGTCGCGGATCGCGCCGTCGATGACATAGCCTTCGGCTTTGCGCCATTGCGCGATGTTCTTCATGATCTCGCCGACCAGCGCGCGGGTCTCATCGCCGCCGCCATCGACCACGATGACGTCGCCGGGGCCCACCAGCTCGAGCGCGCGGTGGATGGCGAGATTATCGCCGGGACGGGTGCGGACCGTGAAGGCTGTGCCCACCAGCTTGGCGCCGCGATGATAGGGTTTTAGCCCCACTGCGCCCGGCAGCCGGCCGAGATTGTCCGAAATGACCGAGGTCGGCGCGCCGCGAAAACCCTCGATGATCTCGGCCGGCGGCTTCGGCACAGCGTTCGCGGCGATGGTGATGGTCATAATCTCAGTCCTTCCCGTGAATTCTCTTAATCGGCGTGCGCCCGCGCCTTCGCCGGCCAAATCCGGAAGGCGCGCCCCTCCTTCATCCACGCCGCGCGCTCGTCGCGCAACAGGGTGCGGCGAACTTTTCCGGAATCGTCGCGCGGCGGGGCGGTGACGATCTCGAAGCTCTCGGGGTGCTTGTAGCGGCTGAGCCGGTCCCTCAAAAAACCCGCCATGCCGTCGGCGATCGCCTGACCGTCCGCATCGCCCTGCGGCTCGATGATAGCGTGCACGCGCTGCCCCAATTCCGGATCGGGCAATCCCACCACCACGCAAGAACGCACGCCGGGGCACTCGGAGACGGCAGCTTCGACCTCGGCGGGATAGATGTTGGCGCCGCCGCGCAGCACCATGTCGGCGAGGCGGTCACCGAGATACAGATAGCCTTCCGCATCCAGCCTGCCGATATCGCCGAGCGATTCCCAGCCGTCCGCGCGGCGCTTCGGCTCGGCACCGAGATAGTGATAGGTGGCATCCTTGCCGTCATTGTTGAGGAAATAGATCTCACCGCTCTCGCCCGGCGCAACGTCGTTGCCGTCCTCGCCGATGATGCGCAAGCGCGCCATTTCGCCAATCTTGCCGACCGAGCCCTTGTGCGTCAGCCATTCCGTGCCGGAGATGATGCAGGAGCCCTGTCGCTCGGTGCCGCCATAGAGCTCCCAGATCCGCTCAGGCCCAAGCCAGGCGATCCAGTTCTCCTTCAGCCAGGGTGGCATCGGAGCGGCCATGTGGAAGACGGTCTGCAGGCTCGACACATCATAGGCGTTGCGCACGTGCTCCGGCAGCGCCCAGATCCGGTGCATCATGGTCGGCACGAAATTGACCCATTGCACGCGTTCGCGCGCGATCTGGCGCAGCGCCTCCTCGGCGTCGAACTTGACGAGGCCGGTGAGCTGGCCACCGGTGAACAGCGCGTAGTGCGACACGATGAACGGCGCATTGTGATAGAGCGGGCCGGGATTGAGCAGCGAGACCCCAAAGGGAATATTGAGCGGCGGCGCGGCGACCGTGTCGATCACCGCCGGCTGGTGATCGAGGATCACCTTCGGGCGGCCGGTCGATCCGCCGCTGGTCATGGCTTTCCAATAGCGCGCCACCGGTGCGGTGAGCGGATCGTCCGAAAACCCTTCCGGCACGAAATCCGCGGGCAGACGGTTCGGCGCGTTCCAGTCGGCTTCGCCGCCGACCACCAGCGCCGGCTTCAGGATGTTGAGCACCGCCGCGGCTTCGCCGCGTGGCAGCCGCCATGACAGCGAGGTCGGCGTCGCTCCGCATTTCCACACCGCAAACGAGGTCTCGAAGAACGCATTGCCATTGGGCAAACCGATGGCGACGAAGTCGCCGGGCTTGACGCCCTTGGCCATAAACGCGCGCGCGCGCCGGTTGGCGCCGCGTTCGAGCGCGTCCCATGTCAGCGTGTCCTGCCCGTGACGGACGGCGATCGTGCCTTGCGGTTTGCGCTCGGCGTACCAGCGTGGCACATCGGACAGGGGCAGCAGCATCAGGCGTTTCCACTTCGTTTTCTTGGCGTCGCCAATGAGGCGACCGCAGGATGAAGTGACGCTGTGACTCCTGCGCCACGTCAAGCAAAAAATGTCAGCATCGCAGCCATGAAATTCCCGGGTTCCATGGGTGACAAGCCGGCCATAAAGGGGCAAAAATCAGTCCGACTCAGTTCGGGTTGAGTTTTGCAAGGAATGCTCTCGTAGAATGTCGGACGTAGTTGCATCGCGTCGTGCGGCGCTTGTGGTTGCCGCAGCAGGATTTTTTCTGCTGGCGCCGTCGCATGCCCAGGCACAATGGTGGAAGCGCGCGCCTGTTGACTTCGAGACCTGCGCCGACGCCGCCGAGAAAGCCACGACCAAATCCGAGAAGACGGCTGCGCTTGCAGACTGCAACGCCAAATTCGCCGGCCGGCGCAAGGCGGGCGGCGGCTATTCCTATTACGATTTCCTCCAGGACCGCACCTTCGACATCGCCGGCCCCAATCCGACGCCGGAGGAGCAGAAGAAGATCGACGAATCCTACACTGCCTATCTCGCCAATCAGCGCCGCAGCAATGAAGCCGCTCGAGCCACCGCGCGCCAGCAGCGCGAGCAGCAGGAACAACAGGTGCAGCAGCTCCAGCGGGTCGCGTTGCGAACCGAGGTCGAGCGCGTTCCGGTGCCGGTCGAGCGGCCCAAGGTCCAGCAGGCCGCCATCGGCGACGCGCGGCCGCGGCCGAAGGGCGCACCCTGCACCAAGGGCTCGTTCTCCTGCGAATGGCCGCGGCTGTCGGATGGATTGAACGACATCAAGAAGCTGTTCAGCCCGACGCCGAGCAAACCCGCGAAGAAGGGCTGAGCTGCGCCCACAAGCTCAGCCGTCGTCCTGGCGAAAGCCAGGACCCATTACCCCAGGAAGCAGTTGGGCGGCAGACTCGTAGTTCGGTACTCCGACCGTTCACTATCGATAGATTCCGCGGTATGGGTCCTGGCTTTCGCCAGGACGACGGCTGAGGATGCGGCCTCAGTTCGTGTGCTTCTTCTTGCCGCGCTTGGGAGTTGCAACCGGCGCATTCACCGGTGCCGTTGTCGTCGGTGAACTGCCCAATTGCGACCTGCTCTCCTGCAATCGCCTGTCGTAGCCGGGAGAGTTCATGACCGTCGGCGGCCGGGCCTCCGCGACCGAGGACGCGGCGCAGAGCACGGCCAGCGCGAATCCGATCGTCAGACGAAGCTTCATCATTGCTCCTCCCGTCGCGCAGCGTGCACTCATGCGTTACCCGCGAATCTGCTGCGGTCTCAGCCGCGGCGAGCCCTTGCCCGCGGCTTCAGCCTCCTTGATCAGCGCAACAATGCGGCGCGACAGCGGCACGTCGACACTGTTCTGCTCGGCGAGCGCGATGATCGCGCCCTGGAGATAGTCGATCTCGGTCTTGCGGCCGTGCTTCAGATCCTGCCACATCGAGGAACGCGCCTCGGGATCGATCTTCATGGTCCGTCCCAGGATCAGGTTGAAAATCGGATCAGGCAGTCTCAGCAAGGTCGGCGTCCAGGACGACGGGATCGGCGTCGTCGAGACCGGGGTGATGCCGGCGGCCCTCATCGCAGCCAGTCCCTCCGCCATCTGATCGGCGAAGAGTTTTCGCCAGTCACGGTTCGCCAATTGCGCCGCGAGCGGCATATCGGACAAGGCGCTGAGCGCGTTGTTCAAATTGATGATCAGCTTGCCCCATTGTACGCCGGTGATGTCGCGGCTTGCGCGCATGGCGAGCCCCGGCACCGACAGCGCTGCGGCCGTGTTCGCATCATCTTGGCCAACATGAATGTCGCCGGAGGTCGAGCGGTGGAAGCGGCCCTCGCCCATCCCGACCACGTTGAAAGGCACCATGCCGGCGAGCACGCGGCGGTCGCCGAGGCGCTCGCGCAACACCGCGACATTGCCGACGCCGTTTTGCAGCGACACGATGACGGCGTCCTGCGGCGCATGCTGCGCGATCTGGTCGGCGACACCTGCCGTGTCGGCGCTCTTCACCGTGACCAGCACGATGCCGGCGCTGTGGAAGATCGCGGGATCTTCCGACAGCGCGAGGCGGCCCGGGTCGAGCTTCGTCTTGGAGCCGTCGAAATCGGTCAGAAGCAGGCCGAACCGCTCGATCTCGGTCTTCACCCGCGGCCGCACCAGGAACGCGACGCGGCGGCCGGCAGCCGCCAGGGTGCCGCCGACGAAACATCCGATGGCGCCCGCGCCGGCCACCACGATCGGTCGATCCGTAACCACCTTGGCTGCCCCCTTAACGATCTGCTCTCGATAGCAGAGGCTGCGGCTGCTGCCCATTCCCGCAGTTACGGCGCAATCGCCTTGTAACCGTCATGACAGCCTCATATGTTTTCGAACGGGGCTTGTTACCGGCAAGAAAGCGCCAAAGGAGAACGCCATGGGTTTGCTCGACGTCCTCAACGGCATGCAGAACGGCCCGCGCGGGCCAAGCACGCCGAGTTCACAATCCTCATCCAGCGGTGGCATGTCGCCCATGACCATGGCGCTCCTTGGCCTGCTCGCCTGGAAGGCATTCAAGCATTTGAGCGGCAATCAGAGCGGCAGCGCGCCGCAGCCGTCTCCGGCACCGACGCCGACGCATCTCCCCCCGTCGGTGAATGCGGGCGCTGGCGGCGGCCTCGGTGATCTGTTGAAGGGTGGCCTTGGCGGCCTGCTCGCGGGCGGCGCGGCCGGCAGCGTGCTCAGCGGCGGTCTCGGCGATCTCCTCAACCAGCTCCAGCAGAGCGGCCATGGCGACGCCGCCAATACCTGGGTCGGCAAGGGCGAGAACAAGGCGATCGCACCGGGCGATCTCGCCAATGCGCTCGGCGCCGACCAGATCGAGAGCCTGTCGGCCCAGAGCGGCCTGTCGCGTGACGAACTGCTCTCCGGCCTCAGCCAATATCTGCCGCAGGTGGTCGATCATCTGACGCCGGACGGACGGCTGCCGACCGAGCAAGAGATCGCGGGCAGAGTCTGATTTTAATTTAGTCAAAGCGAGGAAGCACTGTCATGAGCATGGGCGGCTTGTTGTGGATCATCGTCGTCGGCTTTGTCGCCGGCCTCATCGCGCGTTGGCTGGCGCCGGGACCGAATAATCCGAGCGGCTTCATCCTCACCACCATCCTCGGCATCGCCGGCGCGTTTCTCGCGACCTTCATCGGCCAGGCCATCGGGCACTACAGTCCCGACCAGGGCGCGGGATTCATCATGGCCACGATCGGCGCCGTGGTGGTGCTGTTCATCTGGCACCGGCTGGTAGCGAGCGGCGTGATCAAGGGATAGCCTACGATCGATGGCGCGGCCTATCCACAATTCGGCGTGGGGGGGGGGGGGGGGGGGGGGGCCGCCGGGGGGGGGGGGGGGGGGGGCCCCCCCCGCCCCCCCCCCCCCACCCCCCCCCCCCCCCCCCCCCCCCCCCCCCCCCCCGGGGGGCCCGGGGGCGTGGTCAGCAGCGATCCCCACACACGGGGGGGCGCCCCAACCCCCCGGGGGGGGGGCGCCCCCCCCCCGCCCCCCCCCACGATTGCGTTTGCCGCGCTAGCCGCGCGCCCTCACGTCACCAAATGCATCCCCGCATCCATGCGCACGACCTCGCCGGTCATGTTGCTGGAGGCCGGCATCGCCAGGAAGCAGACAAGCTGCGCGATGTCTTCCGCTGATGATGCGACCTTCAGCGGCACCTTGGCCACGACGCTGTCGCGCACCTGCTTGGCGCCCGCCTCGCCACGGCCCTTGGTGAACCAGGGTGTGTCGATATAGCCCGGGCATACCGTGTTGACGCGGATCAGCGGTGCCAGCGCCCGCGACAGCGACAGCGTCATGGTGTTGAGCGCGCCCTTGCTTGCCGCATAGGCAATCGACGATCCGACGCCGCTGATGCCGGCCACCGAGGAGATGTTGACCACGGCGGACGGTCGCCCCGAGGCCTTGGCGCCGGCCTCGAGCAGGCTGCGCGCTGCGCGCACCATCTGGAACGGGCCGATGGTGTTGACGCCGTACAGGCGCTGGAAATCTTCCGCCGACAATCCATCGAGATCGGCATGGGCGACATGCTTGGTGGTGCCGGCATTGTTGACGAGCATGTCGAGCCGGCCCCAGCCGCTGGCCGCGGCGACGATCTTGCGGCAATCGTCATCCTTCGAGACGTCGCCCTGCGCGACCAGAACTTCCGGTGAGCCCGCCTTCCGGCAAAGCTCCGCGGTCGCCTCGGCTTCCCTCTGGCTCGAGGAATAGTTGATGACGAGCCGCGCCCCACTCCGTGCGAGAATTTCCGCGGTCGCGGCACCCAGGCCGGAGGCGGACCCCGTCACGATCGCGCACAAACTGTCCTTTGCCATCCGGATTTCCTTCCCCTTGATTGAATATCGACGTTCTGTTTAGCGAGTTTGCCGCGCCCTGCAAATCGAGCAAACTTCCGCTAAGCGGAATTAGCCTTCTATAGTCCCTTGCGTCCATGCCCGCGCTGCAGGTTGACCTGCGATCAGCGCTTGTCAGGGCCATGGCTTTTTCGGATCATCGGGCGCAAGAAGAACCTGCGCGTTCGCCCACGGGGCGGGAAGCGCCAATGGCAAAACACGGGGAACGCTGTGGCGGAGAGTGACAATATCGTCGTCGAGACCGCGGAGAAAATCTTCGCCGATCTCGCCGATCCGCAGACCGTCAACAATGACAAAAAGGATTCATGGCAGGCGCCGCTGTGGCAGGCGCTGAGCGAAGCCGGCCTCCCGTTGGCCTGGGTGCCGGACGATCTCGGCGGCTCCGGCGCGAGCCTTGCCGACGGCTTTGCGCTGCTGAACGCCGCCGGCCGTTTCGCGGTCGCGGTTCCCCTGGCCGAGACCATGGTGGCAGGCTGGCTGCTGGCGCAGGCGAAGATCGCATCCCCCGAGGGAGAGATGACGGTGCTGCCGGCGTCGCCGAAGGATCGTATCACCCTCGATGCCGATGGTGCGCTCTCTGGCCGCGCCCGAGGCGTGCCCTTTGCAAAGGCGGCAAAGCACTTCGCAGTGCTGGCCCACGGCAAGGACGGCGCCTCGATCGCGCTGGTCGACGCGAGCAAGGGTCGGATCGAGACCGGACTCAATGTCGGCTACGACCACAGCGACACCGTCACGCTCGACAAGGTCCAGCCCGTCACCATCAAGCCCGCCCCGAGCGGCTTTGACCAGACCACAATGATGCTGATGGGCGGCGTCGCGCGCAGCCTTCAGATCGCGGGCGCGCTGGAATCGATGCTCGACATCTCCGTGCGCTATTCCAACGAGCGCGTCGCCTTCGAGAAGAAGATCTCCAAATTCCAGGCGGTGCAGCACAACCTCGCGCGCCTCGCCGGCGAGTCGGCTGCTGCGCTTGCCGCGGCGACCTCGGCCGCGGACGCCATCGCCAATGCAAAGTCGTTCGACGACGCGGTCTACCTCGAAGCCGCCTCGGCAAAAATCCGCTGCGCGGAAGCCGCGGAAAAGGGCGGCGCCATTGCGCATCAGGTCCATGGCGCGATCGGCTTCACACTGGAGCACATCCTGCACCGCTATTCGCTGCGGGCATTGGCCTGGCGCGACGATTTCGGTTCAGAAAGCCACTGGGCCGTCGAGCTCGGCAAACTCATTGCCAACCGCGGCGCCGACGAATTGTGGCCGCTCGTGGCTTCGCGCTGATCAGGG
The DNA here is from genome assembly GCF_055811715.1 of Bradyrhizobium sp. WSM4872. Taxonomy (NCBI): domain Bacteria; kingdom Pseudomonadati; phylum Pseudomonadota; class Alphaproteobacteria; order Hyphomicrobiales; family Nitrobacteraceae; genus Bradyrhizobium; species Bradyrhizobium sp. WSM4872. The sequence goes on from NZ_JBVVPT010000031.1 coordinate 54,625, forward strand.
ACGAGACAACAATGACTGCTGCCCTCCGTTTCGATCCGATCCGCCTGCCCGAAAAATGCGAGCAATTGCGCAAGGAAGTGCGCGCGTTCCTCGCAGAAGAGATCGCCGCCGGCACCTTCGATCCGCACAAGCCCAACCGCGAAGACACCGACGCGCCGGAATTTTCCCGCCGGGTCGGCGCCAAGGGTTGGCTCGGCATGACATGGCCGAAGAAATATGGCGGCCAGGAACGCTCGTTCCTCGAACGTTACGTGGTGACGGAGGAGATGCGCGTCGCCAACGCGCCGACGCGGCGGTTCTTCGTCGCCGACCGCCAGAGCGGGCCGGTTCTGATCAAGTATGCCCCGGAGCACATCAAGATGGACATCCTGCCGCGCATCTGCCGCGGCGAGATCTGCTTCGCGATCGGCATGAGCGAGCCGAACTCCGGCTCGGACCTGTTCGCCGCGAAGACGCGCGCGACCAAGACCGACGGCGGCTATCTCATCAACGGCACCAAGATCTGGACCTCGTCGGCGCACATCGCCGACTACATGATCGCGATCTTCCGGACCTCGCAGCCGACCAAGGAAAACCGGCGTCACGGCCTGACCCAGTTCCTGGTCAAGATGAAGCAGCCGGGCATCCAGGTGAACCCGATCGGCCAGATCACCGGCCAGTACGAGTTCAACGAGGTCGTCTTCACCGATTTCTACGTGCCCGACGATCATGTGCTCGGCGAAGTCGACGGCGCCTGGAAGCAGGCGACCAGCGAGCTCGCTTATGAGCGTTCGGGCCCCGAGCGCTTCCTGGAGACCTATTACGTGCTGACCGAGCTGGTTCGCGCCGTTGGTCCCAATCCGGACACGCGCAGCGCCGAAGGGATCGGCCGGCTGGTGGCGCAGCTCCACACCATGCGTCGCATGTCGGTCTCGGTCGCGGGCATGCTGCAGGCCGGCAAGGAGCCGGTCGTCGAAGCCTCTATCGTAAAGGACATCGGCACGGTGTGGGAGCAGCAGCTTCCGCACCGCGTGCGCGATCTCGCCGCCTTCGTCGAGGAGACCGCGACCAACCGCGAGACGCTGGAGCGGCAGCTCGATTTCGCCATCAAAACCGCGCCGAAACTCACCATCCAGGGCGGCACCACTGAGGTGCTGCGCGGCATCATCGCCCGCGGGCTTGGTTTGCGCTAATTATTCGAGGACATCATGAGCACTTACAAAGATATCGGCGTCGAGAAAGTTGGTCACGTCGGCACCATCGAAATCCGCCGCCCGCCGCTCAACTTCTTCGACATTTCGCTGATCAACCAGATCGCGGACGCGCTCGACGAGTTCGATCGCGACATCGAGATTCGCGCCTCGGTGCTGTCGGCGCAGGGCAAGGCGTTTTGCGCCGGCGCCAATTTCCAGGACCCGGCACGGCAGGCGCAAGAGGCGCGCGAAGCAGATAAGACGGCCAAGGGCGATCCGGCCGACAGCCTCGGGGCGATCAACCACCTCTACATCCAGGCCGTGCGCATCTTCCGCGCCAAGAAGCCGATCGTCGCGGCCGTGCAGGGCGCCGCCATCGGTGGCGGATTGGGCCTCGCGGTATCGGCGGACTTCCGGGTCACCTGCCCCGAAGCGCGCTTCTCCGCGAACTTTACGAAGCTCGGCTTCCATCCCGGCTTCGGCCTGACCGTGACGCTGCCCGAGCTGATCGGCAAGAACAACGCCGAGCTGATGTTCTACACCAGCCGCCGCGTCACCGGCGAAGAGGCCTTCAAATGGGGCCTCGCCAACGCGGTGGTGCCGCAGGACCAGGTCAAGGCGGCCGCACTGAAGCTCGCCGGCGAAATCGCCGAATGCTCCCCGCTCGGCCTCGTCTCCACCCGCGCGACGATGCGCGCTGGGCTCGCCGACCGCGTGATGGCGGCCACCAATCACGAGCTCGAGGAGCAGACGCGCCTGCGTGCCACGGAAGACTTCAAGGAAGGCGTGAAGGCCACGGAAGAACGGCGCGTGGCGAATTTCAGGGGGCGGTAGCCACCGCTCTACGCGTCGCTTCGCCGCCGCCTTGCCACATGCTCCATCGTCGTCCTGGCGAAAGCCAGGACCCATTACACCAGGGAGAAGTTGTGGCGCGAAGCTGGTAACCACGAGTCTTCGCCAAACAACTCCCTGTGGTAATGGGTCCTGGATCAGCGCTCGCTCCGCTCGCTTGTCCAGGACGACAGCGGCGTTTGTGGTGCGCTATCTCCTCCCCACCACCAGCGCATCCACGATCGTCACGCCCTGGCCTTCGGCCTGCACCAGCACCGGGTTGAGCTCGATCTCCGCGATCTCCGCCGCATGCTGTGACGCAAGCACCGAGATATCCGCGATCAACTGCGACACCGCCGCAACATCCGCCATCGCCGCCCCTCGAAATCCTGTCAACAACGGCGCGGCTTTCAAGCGCGCCAGCATCGCGCCGGCTTCGTCCGCGCTGACCGGCGCCGGGCGGTAGACGACGTCGCGGAACAGCTCCGTGGTGATGCCGCCGAGTCCCACCATCACCATCGGTCCGAAGGTCTTGTCCGTCATCGTGCCGATGATGATCTCGACCCCCCGCTTCGCCATCGGGCTGACCAGCACGCCCTGAATGGCCGCCCCGGGCCGATGCTTGCGCGCGTTGTTGAGCAGCGCCTCGAACGCCAGAAACACTTCGCCCTTTGTGGCGATGTTGACGCGTACGCCGCCGACCTCGCTCTTGTGCGCAATGTCCGGCGACTGGATCTTCAGCACCAGCGGAAAGCCGACGTGGGCGACGGCAGCATCGAGCTCGCCCTTGTCCTTCACCAGCACCTCGTCCGGCAGCGCGATGCCGGCGGCGCGGAGCAATGCTTTGCTGTCTGTCTCGGACAGAACCGGTGAGGTCAGATGGACGGAGAGATCGCGCGCCGGCGGTCGCGCTTCGTCCGTCGGCTTCGGCAGCTCGAAACGGGCATAATCGACGAGCTGCCGCATCGCGACGCCGACATGGGTGAGGCCCGAGAGCACCACGACTCCGGATTTGGCGAGCTCGCGCCGCGCGAAATCGGACGGCACCGTGTAGGAATAGAACACCACCGGCTTGCGCTGCGCGGCCAGCACCGGCGTCAACTCGGCTTCCTTGAACGGCTTGCGGGCTTCGCTCGACAGCGACAGCACGACCAGGATCGTGTCGATCTCGTCGGATGCGGTGAGGACATCGACGCTCTTCTGCAAGCCGCCCGAGGTCACGCCCTGGGCGGTGACGTCGATCGGGTTGCGCGCCGCGCCGTAGGACGGCATCAGCGCCTTGATCTCCGCCTGGATTTTCTCGGAGAGCTCCGGCACCTGCAAGCCTTGCAGCGCCACGGCATCGGCGCCCCAGATGCCGGCGCCGCCGGAGACGGTGACCACGGCGACACGATCGCCTTTCGGCAACGGATTGCTCGCAAGCACCGCTGCGATCGTCAGTGCCTCGTCGAGATCGTTGGAGACGATGAAGCCATACTTGGCGAACACCGCGTCGTAGGCCGCCGACCATCCGGCCATGCTCGCGGTGTGCGAGGCGGCCGCCCGCATCCCGGCGCCGGAGCGGCCGACTTTCGTCACGATGACGGGCTTCTTCAGCTCGGCGGCTCCCCGCGCTGCCGCGAGAAACTTGTCGACGTCGCGGATGCCTTCGATGAACAGCAGGATCACGTCGGTGGAAGCGTCCTGCACCAGGTAATCCAGGAACTCGCCGGCCCCGAGATCGGATTCGTTGCCGGCACTGACGACATAGCTCACGGCAATGCCAAGCGCGCTGGCGCGGTGATAATAGGCAAAGCCGATGCCGCCGCTCTGCGCGACGATGCCGATCCGCCTCGTCGTGGCGACCAGCGGCACCACGCCCGCCTTGACATCCACGGCGGGACTGAACGTCGCCGCCACGCGCTGCATCTGGCTGAAAAAACCCTCGGCGTTCGGACCGGAAATCCGCATGCCGGTGCGCCTCGCCAGCGCCGCGATCGCGTCCTGCATCGCCGCGCTCTCCCCACCCTCCTCGGCAAAGCCGGACGAGATGATGACGGCGTTCTTCACGCCGGCGGCGGCGCATTGCTCGAGCGCGGCAAGCACTGCGCGGGCGGGGATGAGGATGATTGCGAGATCGATCGGCGCGCCGATGTCGGTGATCGATTTGTAGCAGATGAGGCCATCGATCTCGGCGTAGTTCGGGTTCACCGGATAGATTTTTCCGGAATATTCGTTCTTGCGCAGCATCGACAGCAGCCGGCCCGGAATCTTCTCGTGATCGCGCGAGGCGCCGATCAGCGCGATGCTGGCCGGTGCAAAGAAGCTGTCGAGCGGATGCGGCACGAAGTGATACCTTTTCTTGTTCTTGGCCCACCGCGCTCTCCCACCCCCTCATCCTGAGGTGCGAGCGATGGGCCGCTGAGCGTCCCATCGGGAGCCTCGAAGGATGAACGGCCCCGCTGGTGGCCGTCGCCCTTCGAGGCTCGCCGAAGAGGCCAGCACCTCAGGGTGACGGATCACTATCAGACAATCAACTCAGGCGGAACGTCACTCCGCCCAGCAAAAATTCGTTGCCTGCAACGGCATGTCCCTTCGCCCTGGCGGCATGCAGCACGCGCGCCGCATCCGCAACCTGAAACTCCAGTGCGCTCATGATTTCGCTGGCGCCTTTGACAAACCGGAAAGTCGCATTGGGCAGCTTCAATTCGGCATCGCCACTCGGCGCAATGCCGATGAGCTTGCCCCAATGCTCGGCCAGCCCTTGCGGATCCGGGCTCTGCATCTCCACGCTCGTCAACGCCTGTGTCACGTCCTTGCGGATGAATTTTTGCCAGTCGGGGCCGGCCGGTGGATACGGCCCCAAAATGTCGTCGCTGCCTTCGGTGTGGTTGAACTCGATGAAGGCGGCGCGGCAGTCGCGGGGATGGAGCTGCACGCCGTGATAGGGCGCGTGGTCGATGACGTTGGCGGTGCGCACACCAAGAGCATTGGCGTTACGACCGCGCTCGTCGGGATCGTTGCAGCAGAAGATCGCCATGTAGCCGCCGCGCCCGCCGCCCTTCTCGATGAAGCGACCGGCCGTGGTGCCGTCCTTGAACGGCGCGACCACCTCCAGCAGGATCGTGTCGACCGGCAGCAGCGCGTTCTCCAGGCCGTATTTCGCGACGTTGCCGTCGTTGTAGCAGACAGCGAGGCCCATGATATCAGCGATGTCAGTGATCACGGGCGCGAGCTGCGGCGCGACCAGGCAGATCTGCCGCAACCGCATATAGGGCGCCATCGTCATGCGCCCTTGAAGGCCGGCTTGCGCTTCTCGACGAACGCCTTTGCCGCCTCCTTGTGATCCTCGGTGTCGCTGCAGCGGGTGTGGTGGATCGCCTCGCCGTCGAAGCAATCTTCCAGCGCAAGATGCTCGGCATTGTTGATGTTGCGCTTGATGAAGCCGAGCGCGATCGACGGGCCCTGCGCCAGCGACAGCGCGAGTTCGTGCGCGGCCGTGTCGATCTCGGCATCGGGGACGACCTTCGTCACCATGCCGATCGCATGAGCCTCCTTCGCGGTCAGCACCGGCGAGGTCAGATAGAGCTCGCGCGCCCGGGCGCTGCCGAGGAGCTGGGTCAGGAAATAGGTGCCGCCGTAATCGCCGGAGAAGCCGACTTTTGCGAAGGCCGTGGTGATCTTGCAGGATTCGGAGGCGACGCGGAGGTCACACGACAGCGCCATCGACAGACCCGCGCCGGCCGCCGCGCCATCGAGCTGCGCCACCACGGGTTTCGGCATCTGGTGCAGGATACGCGATACCTCCATGCCGCGGCGCAGGTTCGCCATCTTCACTTCGAACGGCAGCGGCGCGCGGCCCTCCGCCATCGACTTGACGTCGCCGCCGACGCAGAACGAGCCGCCCGCGCCCTTGAACAAGACCGCGCGCACCTGCGGATCATCAGCCGCGCGCCGCGCCGCCACGACCAGCCCGGCGACCATGTCCGGGTTGAGCGCGTTCTTACGCTCGGGCCGGTTCATCGTGATGGTGAGCAGCCCGCCTTCGAGCTTCTGCAGGACCATGTCGTTACTCATGGGGAGTCTCCCTTGTTGTTTTGTATCTCCGTCGTTCCGGGGCTCGCGAAGCGCGAACCCGGAACCTCGAGATCCCGGGTTCGCTTCGCGCCCCGGGATGATGGCGCGACTTCGTCACGCCGTCATTTCTTCACCAGCGGACAGCGCGACTGCTCCAGCGACTGGAACGCTTCGCTGCCGGGCACGGTGGCGAGCAGCTTGTAGTCATCCCAGCGGCCCTTGGATTCCGACGGCTTCTTGACCTCGAACAGGTACATGTCGTGCAACATGCGGCCGTCCTCGCGGATCTTGCCGTTCTTGGCGAAGAAGTCGTTGATCGGCGTCTCCTTCATCACTTTCATCACCGTCGCGGCGTCGGTCGTGCCGGCCGCCTTCACCGCTTTCAGGTAGTGCGTCACGGACGAATAGACGCCCGCCTGCGCCGAGGTCGGCGGCCGCTTCATGCGCTCCTGGAAGCGCTTCGAGAACGCGCGGGTGTCGTCGTTGAGATCCCAGTAGAAAGCTTCCGCAAGCAACAGGCCCTGCGCGGTCTCGAGCCCGATGGAGTCGATGTCGGTCACGAAGGCGAGCAGCGGCGAGACCTTCTGGCCGCCCTTGGTGATGCCGAACTCGGCCGCTTGCTTGATGGCGTTGACGGTGTCGCCGCCGGCATTCGCGAGCCCGATCACCTTTGCTTTCGAGGCTTGGGCCTGGAGCAGGAACGACGAGAAATCCGACGTGTTGAGTGGATGTCGCACGCTGCCGAGCACCTTGCCGCCGGTCTTGGTCACGACCGCGCTGGTGTCCTTCTCCAGATCCTGGCCGAAGGCGTAGTCGGCGGTGAGAAAGAACCAAGTGTCGAGGCCCGACTTCACGGCCGCAAGGCCGGTCACATTGGCCTGGCCGTAGGTGTCGAACACGTAGTGAATGGTGTAGGGACCGCAGGCCTCGTTGGTGAGGCGGATCGAGCCCGGGCCGTTGAACATGATGATCTTGTTGCGCGCTTTCGCGATCTCGCCGGCGGCGAGCGCGGTCGCGGAGGCCGCGACGTCGTAGATCATCTCGACGCCCTGATTGTCGAGCATGTCGCGGGCGATGTTGGCAGAGAGATCGGCCTTGTTCTGATGGTCGGCAGCCAGCACTTGAATCTTGCGGCCGAGTACCTCGCCGCCAAAGTCCTCCACGGCCATCTTGGCCGCGGTTTCGCTGCCGGGGCCGGTGATGTCGGCATACAGGCTCGACATGTCGAGGATGCCGCCGATCTTCAGAGGCGGCTTGTCCTCGGCCTGCACGGCGCTTGCACTCAGCGCCAACGCAGCAGCAAAAATGCCGGACAAAACATGCTTCATGGAAAAGACCTCCCTTATCGCGCCGTACTCTGATGGCGGCTTGGTTATTGCTCTTGGTTAAAGCTGTTGCCGCAATCATGCCGCATGCACAAGAGCGCAGCAAGCGAAGCTGCGCCACGAGGACGGGATTAGCGCGCATGTTTTCCGCAAAGCGGAATGGCGAAGTATGGACAGCTGCTTCCACGTCGTTGCTTCGCTGCGCTAGCAATGACGGAGTGTGAGGAAGGCTCTTCGCGCCACGCCACGCTTGAGTTAAGACTGGCATGCAACGCAACCTCACCGGGCAACGTGACGCAACGGCTTCGCCTGATCGCAATCCTTCTCGTCGCGGCTCAGAGCGCATTCGCGAGCCCGTGCCAATTCGAGTCCCAAGGCGAAGGCCGCGTCGCCGCGATTGATGCGCGCAGTCTGCGGCTCGATGACGGCCGGGAAATCCGCCTGACCGGCATCGAGCCGACCGCGACGACGAAGCAGGCACTGACCGCGATGCTCGTCGGACGCGACGTGATCCTGCGGAGCGCCGACGACACGCCCGATCGCTATGGTCGCCAGGGCGCGCTGGTCTTTGTTGGCGAGAGCGACATCTCCGTGCAGGCGATTCTCCTCGCCCAGGGCGACGCCATCGTCTCCGCCGAGATCGCCGATAAGGACTGCGCGGCCGCCCTGATGGCGTCGGAGGCCGAGGCGAGGCGCCAAAAAAAGGGCAGCTGGGCTGACCCGTCGGCCATAAAAAACGCGGAAAGTCCGGACGATATTTTGGCGGGGATCGGGCGTTTTGTGGTGGTCGAAGGCAAAGTCCTGTCGGTCCGGCAAGCTGGGGCAATGACCTACCTCAACTTCGGACGAAACTGGACACGCGGCTTCGCCGTGACTATTTCAAAGCGCATGGTACCCGCGTTCGAAGGCGCCGGGATCGCTCTTAAGTCTCTGGAAAATAAACATATTCGTGTCCGGGGCTGGGCTGAGGGGAATACGGGGCCGCGTATCGATGTACGCCTCGTGGGACAAATCGAGTTGCTGGGCGCAAACGAGCCGACAGGGGTAAGGCCCTAAAAGGGGCCAGGCACGGGTTAAGCGACGTGAATGGGGTGCTAGGACGGCACGGACAAGGTGAACGCCGCCTGCGGGCAGCGCCGGCTGCGCTATGCCTCGTGCTGGGGTCAACCCTTGCCGGCTGCGGCGATATGGGCCGCTTCCAGACCGCGACGGCCCCGCCGACCGTCGCGATGCCCAAGCCGAAGCCGGCCGTCGCGCAGACCCCCGCCACCGAGAAGGAGCACGAGCGCATCCTGGCGAGCTATGGCGGCACCTATGACGACCCCAGGCTCGAATCGCTCGTCACCAAGACCGTCGACCGGCTCGTCGCGGCGTCCGACCGCCCCGACCAGGGTTACAGGGTCACCATCCTCAATTCCGGCGCGGTGAACGCCTTCGCGCTGCCGAACGGCCAGCTCTACGTCACGCGCGGTCTGCTTGCGCTGGCGAGCGACACGTCGGAATTGTCCTCCGTGCTCAGCCACGAGATGGCGCATGTGCTGTCCAAGCACGCGGCGATGCGTGAGGACCAGGCCCGTCAGGCCGCGATCGTCACCCGCGTCGTCACCGACATGAGCAACGATCCCGATCTCACCGCGCTCGCGCTCGCCAAGACCAAGCTGACCATGGCGAGCTTTTCGCGCAATCAGGAGTTCGAGGCCGACGGCGTCGGCGTCGGCATTTCCGCCAAGGCCCATTTCGACCCTTATGGTGCCGCACGCTTTCTCTCGGCGATGGAGCGCAATGCCGAGCTGAAGGTCGGAAAGACCTCGCTCGATCCGCGCGCGCAGGATTTCACCTCGTCGCATCCGGCAACGCCCGAGCGCGTGCAGAACGCGCAGACCATCGCGCGGCAATATGCAGCGCCAGAGGGCGGCGAGCGCGACCGCGAGACTTATCTCGCCGCGATCGACAACCTCGTCTACGGCGAAGACCCCAGCGAAGGTTTTGTCCGCGGCCGGCGCTTCCTGCATCCGAAGCTCGGCTTCACCTTCCAGGCGCCGGACAATTTTACGCTCGACAATACCGCGCAGGCCGTGATCGGCGTGCGCGACGGCGGCTCGCAGGCAATGCGTTTCGACGTCGTGCGGGTGCCGGCCGAACAGTCGCTCGGCGATTACCTGAATTCCGGCTGGATGGAGGGCGTCGAGAAGGCGTCCATCGAGGACATCACCATCAACGGTTTTCCGGCTGCGTCCGCCACTGCCAAGGGCGACCAGTGGCAGTTCAAGGTCTACGCCCTGCGCTTCGGCAGCGACGTCTACCGCTTCATCTTCGCGGCACGGCAGAAGTCGACTGAGAGCGAGCGCAATGCGCGCGAGACCGTCGGTTCATTCCGTCGCCTGACGCTCGACGAGATCCAGGCCGCGCGCCCGCTGCGCATCAAGGTCATCACCGTGCAGCCGGGCGACACCGTGGAATCGCTCTCCCACCGCATGGCCGGCGTCGATCACCCGGCCGAGCGTTTTCGCGTGCTCAACGGGCTCGATCGCAACGCGCAGGTGAAGGTAAGAGATCGCGTGAAGGTCGTGGCGGATTGAGGCTGCGATAGCTCGGCAAATTCCGCCGTCGTCCCGGACAAGCGTAAGCGCAGATCCGGGACCCATAACCATAGATTACCGGAATGGGCACGCTGGTTGCTTCAGCATGGCTGCAACAATAATCCGTCGGGGCAATGGGTCGTGGCTTTCGCCAGGACGACATTGGGGTGAGCCCTAACCGCCCGCGTCCATATCGCCGGCCTCGCGCTGGCCGCTGAGCCAGAGCGCGAGCAAGGTCCAGAACGCGCCTGACAGCAGGTACGCACCCGAGGCAATGACGCCGAGATTGGTTGCAAGCAACAAAGCGACCAGCGGTGCAAAGCCGGCGCCAAACAGCCAGGCCATGTCGGAGGTCAGCGCCGAGGCCGTGTAGCGATAGGCCTGCTTGAAGTTCGAGGCGATCGCGCCCGACGACTGGCCGAACGACAGACCGAGCAGGATGAAGCCGATCACCATGTAGATGGTCTCGCCGAACGCGCCGGCATCGAGCAGCTGCGGGGCGAAGCCGCTGTAGATCGCGATCGCGATCGCCGATCCCATCAGCAGCGACTTGCGGCCGACGCGGTCGGCGATGACGCCGGAGAGCACGATCGCGCCGAGGCCGAACACGGCGGCGACGATCTCGATGATCAGGAAGCGCACCGGGCTTTCGCGGGTGAACAGGAACACCCAGGACAGCGGAAACACCGTGACCATGTGGAACAGCGCGAAGCTCGCCAGCGGTGCGAACGCACCGAGCATGATGTTCTGGCCTTCGCGCGCCACAGTCTCGGAGATGCGCGAGGGCTGCAATTCGCGGGTTTCGAACAGCGAGGCATATTCTTCCGTCGTCACCATGCGCAGGCGCGCGAACAGCGCCACGACGTTGATGGCGAAGGCGACGAAGAACGGATAGCGCCAGCCCCAATCGAAGAAGTCGTCGGCCGAAAGATTCCCGGCGAAATAGGCGAACAGCCCGCTCGCCACGATCAGACCGAGCGGCGCGCCAAGCTGCGGCACCATCGCATACCAGCCGCGCTTCGAAGGCGGCGCGTTCAGCGCCAGCAGCGAGGCCATGCCGTCCCAGGCGCCGCCCCAGGCCAGACCCTGCGCGATGCGCGCCAGCGCCAGCAGCCAGATCGCCGCAACGCCGATCTCGTGATAGCCGGGCAGGAACGCGATCGCGACCGTGGCGGTGCCGAGCAGGAACAGCGCCGAGATCAGTTTGGCCGTCTTGCCGTATTCGCGGTCGACCGTCATGAAAATGACGGTGCCGATCGGCCGGGCCATGAAGGCCAGCGCGAAGATCATGAAGGAATAGAGGGTGCCGGTCAGTTCGCTCGTGAACGGAAACACCAGGCGCGGGAAGACGATCACCGAGGCGATCGCGAAGACGAAGAAGTCGAAGAATTCCGAGGTGCGGCCGATGATGACACCGATAGCGATCTCGCCGGGACTGGCCTGGTCGTGGCCGTGCTCGCCCGAGTGGTCTGCCATTGCGGGGGTCTGTGCCATCGCCATTCGTGCGCCCTTAACGTCCTGAAAACCAAAGCCGACCGCCCGGCAAGGCGCCAGGCAATCTAACCATGTCTGGCGCAACATCCCGCACTGCAACATTGGACAAATTGTCCAATGTCCGGATTGCTGCGCCGCAGCTACCCCTTGGTCCCGCAAAAGAAACTCATTCTCATAAGGCTCGGCCCGTGTCCCGTTTCAAGATCCTGGCGCTGCTACCCTTGGCGGTTGCGCTCAGCGGCTGCAACTACGTCGTGCTGGCGCCGGCCGGCGACATCGCAGCGCAACAGCGCGACCTCGTCATCATCTCCACCGTCCTGATGCTCCTGATTGTCGTGCCCGTGATGGCGCTGACGGTGCTGTTCGCCTGGCGCTACCGCCAGTCCAACACCGACGCCCGTTACGAGCCGGAATGGGACCACTCGACCAGCCTCGAGCTGGTGATCTGGTCGGCGCCGCTCTTGATCATCGTTTGCCTGGGCGCGCTGACCTGGATGGGCACGCATCTGCTCGACCCCTATCGCACGCTCGGCCGCATCCATGCCGACCGCGCCGTGGACCAGTCCAAGGCCCCGCTCGAGGTCGACGTCGTCGCACTCGACTGGAAATGGCTCTTTATCTATCCGGACTACGGCATCGCCACCGTCAACGATCTGGCGGCTCCGGTCGATCGCCCCATCAACTTCCGCATCACCGCGTCCTCGGTGATGAACTCGTTCTACATCCCCGCGCTGGCCGGCCAGATCTACGCGATGCCGGGCATGGAGACCAAGCTCCACGCCATCGTGAACCACGCCGGCACCTACCGGGGCTTTTCCGCGAACTACAGCGGTGCCGGCTTTTCCGGCATGCACTTCAACTTCCAGGGTCTCGACGACAAGGGCTTTGACGCCTGGATCGCCAGCGCCAAGTCCGGCGGCGGCTCGCTCGGCCGCGCCGAATATCTCCAGCTCGAAAAACCCAGCCAGAACGAGCCGGTGCGGCGCTACGGCACCGTTGATTCCGATCTCTACCGCCTGATCCTCAACATGTGCGTCGAGACCGGCAAGATGTGCCAGAGCGAGATGATGGCGATCGACGCCAAGGGCGGCCTCGGCCATGAGGGTCTGAACAACACCCTGCCGCTGGCCTACGACAAGTACGCCCGTCGCGGCACGGCGCTTGGGCCGGAGCCGAGCTTCGTCGCCGGCACCTGCACGCCCGATGCGCCGCAGGGCAGGACCACCGCCTCCATCACGGCGCCTGTCGATACCGCGCCGCTGCTCGGCGCTGGCCTGAAGCGGCCGACCTTCACGCCGCTGAAGTCCTCGTCCTTCTTCCTCGGACAACGTCCGAAGTCAGATTCGTAAAGAGATCCCGCATGTCTCCTGATCTTCTCAAGCTCATCTTCGGCCGGCTCACCTTCGAATCGCTGCCGCTGCACGAGCCGATCGTCGTCGGCACCTTTGCCGTGGTGGCGACCGGCGGCCTCGTCATGCTCGCCGGCCTGACCTATTTCCGCGTCTGGGGTTATCTCTGGAGCGAGTGGTTCACTAGCGTCGACCACAAGCGCATCGGCATCATGTACATGATCCTCGGCATCGTGATGCTGCTGCGCGGCTTCGCCGACGCGCTGATGATGCGGTTGCAGCAGGCGCTCGCCTTCGGCGGCTCGGAGGGCTATCTCAACTCGCATCACTACGACCAGGTCTTCACCGCCCACGGCGTGATCATGATCTTCTTCGTGGCGATGCCGCTGGTCACCGGCCTGATGAACTTCGTCGTGCCGCTCCAGATTGGTGCGCGCGACGTGTCGTTCCCGTTCCTGAACAATTTCAGCTTCTGGATGACGGTCGGCGGCGCGGTGCTGGTGATGGCCTCGCTGTTCATCGGCGAATTCGCCCGCACCGGCTGGCTGGCTTATCCGCCGCTGTCCAACATCGGCTACAGTCCGGACGTCGGCGTCGACTATTACATATGGGGCCTGCAGGTCGCGGGCGTCGGAACGACGCTGTCCGGCATCAACCTGATCTGCACCATCGTCAAGCTGCGGTGTCCCGGCATGACCATGATGCGGATGCCGGTGTTCACCTGGACCGCGCTCTGCACCAACGTGCTGATCGTCGCTTCCTTCCCGGTTCTGACCGTCGTGCTCGCGCTGCTCTCGCTCGACCGTTACGTCGGCACCAACTTCTTCACGAACGATTTCGGCGGCAGCCCGATGATGTACGTGAACCTGATCTGGATCTGGGGTCATCCCGAGGTCTACATCCTGGTTCTCCCCGCCTTCGGCATCTTCTCGGAAGTGACCTCGACCTTCTCGGGCAAGCGGCTGTTCGGCTACACCTCGATGGTCTACGCCACGGTGGTCATCACCATCCTGTCTTACCTGGTCTGGCTGCACCACTTCTTCACGATGGGGTCGGGCGCCAGCGTCAACTCCTTCTTCGGCATCACCACGATGATCATCTCGATCCCGACGGGCGCGAAGATGTTCAACTGGCTGTTCACGATGTATCGCGGCCGCATCCGCTTCGAGCTGCCGATGATGTGGACGATCGCGTTCATGCTGACCTTCGTGCTGGGCGGCATGACCGGCGTGCTGCTCGCGGTGCCGCCGGCCGACTTCGTCCTGCACAACAGCCTGTTTCTGATCGCGCATTTCCACAACGTGATCATCGGCGGCGTCGTGTTCGGCGCGTTCGCCGGCATCGGCTACTGGTTCCCGAAGGCGTTCGGATTCAAGCTCGATCCGTTCTGGGGCAAGCTGTCGTTCTGGTTCTGGGTCACGGGCTTCTACCTCGCTTTCATGCCGCTCTATGTGCTCGGCCTGATGGGCGTGACCCGCCGCCTCCGCGTGTTCGACGATCCGAGCCTGCAGATCTGGTTCATCGTCGCCGGCATCGGCGCCTTCCTGGTCTTCCTCGGCATCCTCTCGATGCTGATGCAGTTCGCGGTCAGCTTCCTCAGGCGCGAGCAGCTCAAGGACGTCACCGGCGATCCCTGGGATGCGCGCACGCTGGAATGGGCGACCTCCTCGCCGCCGCCGGCCTACAACTTCGCCTTCACCCCCGTCGTCCACGACAATGACGCATGGTGGGACATGAAGAAGCGCGGCTATCAGCGCCCGCTCACCGGGTTCAAGCCGATCCACATGCCCAGCAGCACCGGCACCGGCATCATCCTCGCCGGCCTTGCCACCGCGATGGGCTTCGGCCTGATCTGGTACATCTGGTGGCTCGCAGCCGCGAGCTTCATCGCGATGCTCGCTGTCGGCATCGGTCACACCTTCAACTATCACCGCGATTTCGACATTCCGGCCGAGGACGTCATCCGGGCCGAGGACGCGCGCACCAAACTGCTCGCCGGAGCCAAGTAAATGACTGTCGCTGTCAATCCCACGCAAACCGGCGAGCCGGTCTTCTACCTCGCCGACGAACATCCGCATCCGGAAGGCTACAGCACCTCGCTCGGCTTCTGGATCTATCTGATGAGCGACTGTCTCATCTTCGCGATCCTGTTCGCCACTTTCGGCGTGCTCGGCGGCAACTACGCCGCCGGCCCGGCGCCGAAGGATCTGTTCGAGCTCCCGCTGGTCGCGGTGAACACCTCGATGCTGCTGCTGTCCTCGATCACCTACGGCTTCGCCATGCTGACGATGCAGCAGAACAAGATCGCCCAGACCCAGATCTGGCTGGCGATCACCGGCCTGTTCGGCGCCGCCTTCATCGGCATCGAGCTGTCCGAGTTCGCCCACATGATCCATGAAGGCGCGACGCCGCAGCGCAGCGCCTTCCTCTCCGCCTTCTTCACCCTGGTCGGCACCCACGGCCTGCACGTCAGCTGCGGCCTGATCTGGCTGGTGACCCTGATGGTGCAGGTCTGGAAGTTCGGCCTGATCGAGGCCAACCGCCGCCGCCTGATGTGCCTGTCGATGTTCTGGCACTTCCTGGACGTGGTCTGGATCGGTGTCTTCACCTTCGTCTATCTCCTGGGAGTTCTGCGATGAACACCGATACTCACGCCGCCCACGCGGACGATCATCACCATGGCGACAGCCATGCTCACGGCTCGTTCTCGACCTACATGCTCGGCTTCGTGCTCTCGGTCGTGCTCACCGCGATCCCGTTCTGGCTGGTGATGAGCGGCGCGCTTCCGAGCAAGCAGATCACGGCGCTCGTCATCATGGCCTTCGCGGTGGTGCAGATCGTCGTGCACATGATCTACTTCCTGCACATGAACACGACATCCGAGAACGGCTGGAGCATGATGGCGCTGATCTTCACCATCGTCATGGTGGTGATCGCCCTGTCGGGTTCGCTGTGGGTGATGAACCACCTCAACAGCAACATGATGCCGATCCACCAGATGACCGGGATGAAGTGACCGAGACCAAGGCCGTGACAAGCAAGACAGACGGGGCTCGCGGAAAGGCCGCGCGCCGGCCCTTGTGGCTCGCGGTCCTCTCGCTCGCGGCCATTGCACTTCTGATCGCGCTCGGCGTCTGGCAGATCGAGCGGCGCGCCTGGAAGCTGGCGCTGATCGATCGCGTCGAGCAGCGCGTTCATGCCCCGGTCCAGCCGATCCCCTCGCCGGCGACATGGCCCATCGTCTCCGCCGCAAACGACGAATACAGGCACGTCAGCGTCACCGGCCGTTTCATGCATGATCGCGAGACGCTGGTTCAGGCCGTCACCGAAGAAGGCCCGGGCTATTGGGTGTTGACACCGCTCAGGCGCGACGACGGCACGCTGGTCCTGGTCAACCGCGGCTTCGTGCCGTCCGACCGGCGCGACGTCTCGACGCGCCGGGACGGCAATCCGCAAGGCCAGGTCGAGATCACTGGCCTCTTGCGCGTGACGGAGCCAAAAGGCGGATTCCTCAGGGCCAACGTGCCTGAGCACAATCGCTGGTACTCGCGGGATGTCGCCGCGATTGCGGCGGCACGCGGCCTCGACCATGTCGCGCCCTTCTTCGTCGATGCCGACGCTGGATCACAATCCGGCAGCGGCCCAATCGGCGGATTGACCGTGATCAGCTTTCCCAATAACCACCTGATCTACGCGCTGACGTGGTTTGCCCTGGCTTTCATGCTGGCCGGTAAACTTATCGTCACATTCGGCGGCGGACTGTTCCGCCGCAGGAAGCCCTGGAGCGGCTTCGTCCACGAAGCGGCCGACGGCTCCAATGCCGGCGCCCGCAGGACGGGATCAGATGCTGGAACGATCGTCGAGCCCACCTGACGACGGAAGAACGCATGGCGCCGTCACGCTGCAATCGCAGGCGGACGCGCGCAGCGAGCTGATCGGCGCTGCCCCGACCGACGACGAGACCAACCGCAAGAACATGGCGCTGCTGATCCAGCTGCGCTGGACCGCAGTGGTCGGCCAGATCGTGACCATCGGCGGCGTGCATGTCTGGCTCGGCATTCCCCTGCCCCTCACCCGCATGGGCGCGGTGATCGGCGCACTGATATTCCTCAACATCTCCAGCCTGGTCTGGGTGCGCCATCGCGCCGCGATCACCAACAACGAGTTGCTGGTCGCCCTGATGCTGGACGTCGCCGCGCTGACCGCGCAGCTTTACCTCAGCGGCGGCGCCACCAATCCCTTCACCTCGCTGTTCCTGCTTCAGGTGACGCTGGGCGCGGTGCTGCTCGACGGCCGCTCGACCTGGTCGCTGGTCGCGCTGACCTGCGCGAGCTTCGTCTGGCTGACCGTCGCCTACCGGCCGCTCGATCTGCCGCCGAACCCGCTGAGCGAGACCTATACGCTCACGGTTGCCGGCATGCTGCTGGGGTTCGTGCTCAACGCCGTGCTGCTGGTGGTGTTCGTCACCCGCATCAACAGGAATTTGCGCGAGCGCGACGCGCATCTGGCGGCGCTGCGCCAGCATGCCGCCGAGCAGGATCATATCGTGCGCATGGGCCTGCTCGCCTCCGGCGCGGCTCACGAGCTCGGCACGCCGCTCGCCTCGCTCTCGGTCATCCTCGGCGACTGGCGCCGCATGCCCGACCTCGCCGCCGATCAGGAGCTGGCCGAGGACCTCGCGGAGATGGAGACTTCGCTGCAACGCTGCAAGTCGATCGTGACGGGCATCCTGGTGTCGGCGGGCGAAGCCCGCGGCGAAGGATCGTCGCCGACAACGGTGGCGGCTTTCCTCACCGCGCTGGTGGAAGAGTGGCGCGACGCGCGCTCGGCGCGCACGCTGTATTTCGTCAACACCTTCGGCGAGGACGTCGCGATCGTCTCGGACGTCGCGCTGAAGCAGGTGATCTTCAACGTACTCGACAACGCCTACGAGGTCTCGCGCGACTGGGTCGAGCTCGTTGCCGAGCGCGAGGGCGACAATCTCGTGCTGTCGATCAGCGATCGCGGCCCCGGCTTTGCGCCGGAGATGCTGGCACAGCTCGGAAAGCCCTATCAGTCGAGCAAGGGCCGCGCCGGCGGCGGGCTCGGCCTGTTCCTGGTGGTGAACGTGGTGCGTAAGCTTGGCGGCAGCGTGACCGCCGAGAACCACAGGAAGCGCGGCGCCACGGTCCGCCTCACGCTGCCGCTCGCCACGCTCGCGATCGGAGGCAGCTTTGACGCTTGACCGTTCGCTCATCGTCGTCGAGGACGATGCCGGCTTTGCGCGCACCCTGAAGCGTTCGTTCGAGCGCCGCGACTACGAGGTCGTGCTCGCCGCCTCGATCGAGGACGTGCGGAAAGTTCTGGAGGAGCGATCGTTCGGCTATGCCGTCGTCGACCTCAAGCTTGGCGGCGCCTCGGGACTGGCCTGCGTCGAGCTCTTGCACACGCACGATCCGGAGATGTTGATCGTGGTGCTGACGGGCTTTGCCAGCATCTCCACCGCCGTCGAGGCCATCAAGCTCGGCGCATGCCACTATCTCGCCAAGCCGTCGAATACCGACGACATCGAAGCCGCCTTCAACAAGGCCGCAGGCAATGCCGAGGTCGCGCTCGACGCCCGGCCGACATCGATCAAGACGCTGGAATGGGAACGCATCCACCAGACCCTGATCGAGACCGATTTCAACATCTCGGAAGCGGCAAGACGATTGGGAATGCACCGTCGGACGCTGGCGAGGAAGCTCGAGAAGCGGCCGGTGAAGTGAGGTTGGTCAACTTTGTAGGGTGGGTTAGGCGAAGCGTTACCCACCACTTTTTTGCGGCGGCAGCACGGTGGGTTACGCCTTCGGCTAACCCCACCCTACGAACCGAGCAAGATCATCCGGCGCCCCAAACGAAAAGCCCGGCCAACCGGCCGGGCTTTTGATCTGTTGCGATGAACGCGCGAGAGGCCTACGCGGCCTCGTCGGCGACCGTGGCGCCGCCATCGGTCTCGTCGCTGTCGCCCTCGGCGTCCGCATCGCCTTCACCTTCGGCGGCTTCGGACTTGGCACCAGTGCGGCGCGGGCTCTTGGCGAGCTGGGCCTCGATCTCCTTGACCGCTTCGGTCTCGGTCGAGTGCTGCACCACCGCGATCTCGCGGGAGAGACGGTCGAGCGCGGCTTCATAGAGCTGGCGTTCGCTGTAGGACTGCTCGGGCTGCGACTCGGAGCGATAGAGGTCGCGTACGACTTCCGCGATCGCGACGATGTCGCCCGAATTGATCTTCGCTTCGTATTCCTGGGCGCGGCGCGACCACATGGTGCGCTTGACGCGGGCACGGCCCTTGAGTGTCTCGAGCGCGCGCTTCACCAGCGCGGGCTCGGACAGCTTGCGCATGCCGACATTGGCGACCTTGGCGGTCGGCACGCGCAGCGTCATCTTGTCCTTGATGAAGTTGATGACGAACAGCTCGAGCTTCGCGCCGGCGATCTCCTGCTCCTCGATGGCCAGGATCTGGCCGACGCCGTGAGCGGGATAGACGACGAATTCGTTGGCCTTGAAGCCCTGACGCTGGGTCACGACCTTCTTTTCCTCGACCTTCGGCGCAACAGCCGCGGGCTTCACGGCCGGCTTGGCGGCAGCGACAGGGCCCTTGGCGGGAGCAGCAGCAACAGGAGCCTTCGGCGCGGCGGGCTTGGCAGCGGGAGCCTTGGCAGCGGGCGTCTTTGCAACAGCGGGCTTGGCGGCAGGCTTGGCGGCAACAGGCTTGGCAACGGTCGCTTTCGCGGCCGGCTTGGCAGTCTTGTTAGGCATTGCGCTTCTTTTGTTCTTCGAGGACTTTGCAGCCGGCGCCTTCGTCGCGGTCCGACCCTTGGATGCGCTACGGCTGGCCGCGGCGACTTTCTTGGCGTCCTTATGGGAAGCCTTCGCTGAAGTACTCTTTTTACGCGTTTTCTGTGACACAGCCTGCGCGCGGAAACTGCCACGCCCCTGTTCGACATTTGGTTTCACGGGAACCCAACGGGGCCGACGGGGCTAACCAGGGTTCGGCTCAATGTGCCCAATATAGCACATTTCCCGCAAAAATCAATGATTTAGGGGTATTAAGGGGTGGTTTTCGGCGGTTACGCCGCTAATAGGGTTAAGTTTGACCCGAATTAGTCGCCGGAGCCGGGGTTCGGCGAGAAATACTTGTCGAACTTGCCCTCCATGCCGTCGAAATCCTTGGCGTCGGCAGGTGATTCTTTCTTCTGGGTGATGTTCGGCCAGCTCTTGGCGTAGTCGGCGTTGACCGTGAGCCACTTTTCCAGGCCCGGTTCCGTGTCCGGCTTGATGGCATCGGCGGGGCATTCCGGCTCGCACACGCCGCAATCGATGCACTCGTCAGGATGGATGACGAGCATGTTCTCGCCCTCGTAGAAACAATCGACCGGGCAGACCTCGACGCAGTCGGTGTACTTGCACTTGATGCACGCTTCAGTGACGACGTAAGTCATCCAACGCTCCGAAAAGCTCTTTTAAAAGTCGCGGCTTGCGTAGCGCGGATGGCCCGGCGCCGCAAGCTCAGGAACGGCCGATCATGACGGCTTTATGCGCTAGATCGACCAAGAAATGAATTCAAAGCGCAATTAATTGCGCTGAGAATTCGGATGGCCTTCACCGAGCTCTTCGTAGAGCACACGGGCCGAGGCGGCATCGCCGCGGCGCTCGTTGAAGGCGGTGACTTTCAGGACGCGCACGGTGCGATCTAGCGCGACGGTGAGCACGTCGCCGATCTTGATCGCATGCCCCGGCGATTTCTCGCGTGCGCCGTTGACGCGAACATGGCCGGACTCGACAAGCTCGGCGGCGGAGGTGCGCGCCTTCACCACCCGCGCGTGCCATAGCCATTTGTCGATGCGCTGCCGCTCGGTCGTGGGCTCACTCCTTGCGGCCGGACAGCTGCTCCTTCAGCGCAGCGAGTTTTGCGAAGGGCGAGTTCGGATCGACCGGACGATCGCGCTCGCGCGGAGTGGCGCTCGATGCGTAGGGGCGCAGCGAGGGTCCGCCCTGGCGGTCGCGGCCCTTGTCGCGGTCGCGGCCACGATTGTCGCGGCCCTTGTCGCGATCGCCGCCGAACTTGCCCTTGTTACGATCGCGATCCTTGTTGTCGCGGTCTTTGCCCTCGAAGCGACGGTTCTTGTCGTCGCGCGCCTCGGGACGCGGCGCGGCTTCAGCGCCACCTTCGCGCGGCTTGCGGAAGTCTCTGCCACCATCGCGACGATGACCACCGCCATGGCGATGGCGCTCACCGCGCTTCTCGCCGTCGGCGGCAGGCTGGGCTTCGCCTTCGGCAGGAGCAGCGCCGGCTTCAGCAGCCGCCTGCGGACGCGGCTGGTGACGCTGGTTGCGATGACGCTCGTGGCGCGGCTTGCGATCGTCGTGACGGCCGGCGGGACGCCAGACCTCGATGAGCTCAGGCTCGGCGGGCGTGGCCGCGGCCTCCACGGGTGCTGCCGCATCGGCCGACGCAGCGGCTTCGGTTGCAGCAGTCTCTGCAGGCGCGGTTTCGGCGGGGACAGCTTCAGCGGGAGCGGTTTCAGCAGCTTCAACGGCTGCCGCAGCCTCTTCCGCAGGTGGCGCGATGCCGGGAGCGTCTTCCGGCGTGACGGAAGCCTCCAGCGCCGGCTCGTCCTGCGCGGGCTCGTCGTGCTGCTCCATGCCCGGCGCGTCTTCGACGGTCACAGGCTCGGCGGCGGCTTCGATTGCGGTGTCCGCGGGCGCGGCGTCCTCGACCGGCGCCTCTGCCGGAGCTTCGGTGCTTGCTTCAGCAGCCGGCGTCTCCGCAACAACCGGCTTCGCCGGCAGCGGCGGGCGCTTGTCCATGCGATAGCCGAGCGCACGCAGCACGGATGCAAAGTCTTCGCCGGCCGAACCGGTGAGCGAGGTCATCGCCTGCGTCACCACGAAGCTGCGGCCGTCGAACGCACCGGCGGGCTTTTCGCCGGACGCGTTCTCGCGCCAGGCCAGCGCCGGACGGATCAGATCGGCCAGGCGCTCCAGGATGTCGACGCGCACGGCGCGCTCGCCGGCCTGCTTGTAGCCGAGCACGCGATAGGCATCGCGCGGCAGCTGCTTGTCGACCGGGAACGAGGTGCGGCCGGAGCTCGCCAGATGCTGCGCGCCCGACAGCGCGGAGGGATCGACATTGTCCTGCTTCAGCGCCCACAGCAGTGCGGCCAGCGCACGCCCGGCCGGCTTGAGCAGGCCGGGGAAATAGAGGTGATAGGCGCCGAAGCGGACGCCGTATTTGCGCAAGGTCGCGCGCGAGGGCTGGTCGAGGTCCTTCAGCTCGTTGGCGATCTTCGGGCGCTCCAGCACGCCGAGCGCCTCGACGAGCTGATAGGCGATGCCGCGGGCGATGCCGGTGACGTCCTCGGCCTTGCTGAGCTCGAACAGCGGCCCGAGCAGCTTTTCGATATGCGTCTTGAGCCAGAGGTCGAGCCGGGCCTGCACCTTGTCGCGGGGGGCGCCGGTGAGGCGTTCGTCGGAGATGATGCGGATGCGCGGATGCAGCGCGTCCTCTGCGGCAGACAGCCGCGCCACGGCGTCGCCGGTCCAGCGGATGATGCCTTCCGAGGTCAGCACGAACTGCTCGTCCGGTGCGTTGCCCAGTTTTTCAGCGCGCGCGTTGATCTCGCCGGCGAGCACGGCCTGCGCTGCAGCCTGCAACGCTTTCGCATCGGAGCCGGCTTCCGCCGCATCCGGTGCAAAGGTGAAGCCATCGAGGCGGCCGATGACATGGCCTTCGACGATGACTTCGCCGGTCTTGCCGATTTCCGTATTCAAGCTCGTGTTCTCCCGCAGGCGGCGCATCAATACACTGGTCCGGCGATCAACGAAACGCTCAGTCAAGCGTTCATGGAGCGCATCCGATAATTTATTTTCGACCTCGCGGGCGATTCCCTGCCAGCGTTCGGGGTCTTTCAGCCAGTCGGGGCGGTTGGCGACGAAGGTCCAGGTGCGAATCTGCGCGATCCGGGCCGACAGCGTGTCGATATCGCCGTCGACGCGGTCGGCCTGGTCGATCTGGGTCCTGAACCAGGCGTCGGGGATGCATCCCTTGCGCATCAGGAAGCCGTAGAGCGTCGTCACCAGCTCGGCATGGGCGGCCGGCGACAGCTTCCAATAATCCGGGACCTGGCAGGCCTCCCACAGCCGTTCCACGGCGTCCTTGCCATGCGCGACATCGCGCACCTCGGCGTCGCGGGCGGCGTGGTCGAGCACGCGCATGTCCTCGGCGATGGGCGCGCGCGTCAGCGCCTCATGCCCGGGGGCCAGGTTCAGCGAGACCTGGAGCGCGCCGAGAGAAGCGAAATCCAGCTTCGAATTGCGCCATTGCAGAACCTTCACGGGATCGAAGGTGTGGTTCTGCAGCGCATTGACCAGCTCGGGCTCGAACGGCGCGCAGCGGCCGGTGGTGCCGAAGGTGCCGTTGCGGGTGGCGCGGCCGGCGCGGCCGGCGATCTGGCCGAATTCGGACGGCGTCAGGCGGCGGAACTGGTAGCCGTCGAACTTGCGGTCGGAGGCAAAGGCGACGTGGTCGACGTCGAGATTGAGGCCCATGCCGACGGCATCGGTGGCGACGAGGTAATCGACCTCGCCGTTCTGGAACATCGCGACCTGCGCGTTGCGGGTGCGCGGCGAGAGCGAGCCCAGCACCACCGCGGCACCGCCATGCTGGCGCCGGATCAGCTCGGCGATGGCGTAGACCTCGTCGGCCGAGAAGGCGACAATCGCCGTGCGGCGCGGCTGCCGCGTGATCTTGCGGTCGCCGGCGAATTCGAGCTGCGACAAACGCGGCCGCGTGATCATGGAGACGCCCGGCAGCAGCCGCTCGATGATCGGGCGCATGGTCGCAGCACCCAGCAGCAGCGTCTCGTCGCGGCCGCGGCGGTTGAGGATGCGGTCGGTGAAGACGTGGCCGCGTTCCAGATCGGAGGCGATCTGCACCTCGTCCACAGCAAGAAACGAGACGTCGAGATCGCGCGGCATCGCCTCGACGGTCGAGACCCAATAGCGCGGCGCTTTCGGCTTGATCTTCTCCTCGCCGGTCACCAGCGCGACGGCATCGGGGCCGACCCGCGCGGCGATCTTGTTGTAGACCTCGCGCGCCAGCAGGCGCAGCGGCAGCCCGATCATGCCGGAGGGATGCGCGAGCATCCGCTCGATGGCGAGATGGGTCTTGCCGGTGTTGGTGGGCCCGAGCACCGCAGTGACGCCGGCGCCGGGAAGCCGCTCGGAAGCGAAGGGGGAGGAGGAAAAAGGCATCTGGGGGATTAGGTAATGGCGATTGGGGCGAATGTCAGTGCTGTTTTGGGGCGGTGGCGCGAAGGGCTCGCCTCACACACCGCTGTCATCGCCCGGCTCGACCGGGCGATCCAGTATTCCAGAGGCGGCGCAGATCAGACCGAGAGGGCGCGGCGTACTGGATGCCCCGGTCAAGCCGGGGCATGACGGCGGAGAATGCGGCGCCCCTCCCCGAACCTCGCGCAACTGTCTCACTTTGCGACGCTTTTCCCGTTGGCTTTAAGCTTCGGAACGAGTTGAGAACGAATCGCGGCCGAATCGCTGACTCCCCCTTGAGTCCTGTTCCGTTCACGCAAGATGTCGCGGGAGGCTTATTAGTTCGCACTAGATGGAGTTTTGGCCCGCCGCACAAGCGACGTTTCGATGGCGGAATCGTTAAAGCTGGGGACGGCGCGGAGTCGAATCAGAATCGGGGAGGAGTCAAATGGATTCCCGCACCCCGAGCCCCTCCAACCAAAAAAGGCGCGAAAACAACCCCATGCACAGTAGGGATGTCGTTGAAATCATTGACGTTTATTTTCACCCAAAGGGCAGGTTCGTAGCCCGCATGGAGCGAAGCGTAATGCGGGGGCCAAGCAAAGAACCCCGGATTGCGCTTCGCTCCATCCGGGCTACGGCAGCGAGCTTCACTGCGTCTTCGCGACCTTGGGCGGCTGGGCGCTGGTGATGAAGGAGGTGGCTTCCAGCATGGCCGGCCCGAGCGGGGTCGGCACTTTCAGCCAGAACGGCACCAGGACGCGCGTGCCGGCGATCGGCGCGAACGCGACCTCGATGTTGCGCTGGGCGGCGAGATATTTGATCACGGGACGGTCGGGGATGTAGCCGGCGATGGGGACGAAATACAGCGAGCAGACCACGACCTGGCCGTGATAGCCCTTCTCCGCCTTCACGTTTTCCATGCGCTTGAAATCGAGCTTGAGCTCGTAGCGCATGCGGCCGTCGAACACGGCGGCGCTACCGTGGCAGGCGTCCGCCGACAGCACGTCGCCGCTGCCGGAGACGCGCACCAGCGAGGCCGTCATCGGATCCCAGACGCCGCGGCGATGCGCGTCGGTGACGACGATGCGGTCGGGATCGACCGGCGGCTCCGGCAGGATGGCAAAATCCTTCACATTGCCCTTGTCGAGGGTGATGCGGATCTCTTCGGTCTTCTTCGAGGTGGTGGTGGAGGCCTGATAGCCGGTCGCGACCAGCGCGCCGTTGACCACGCGGCCCTGCGAGGCGCCGGTGCCCGACCCGCCCGCGAACGACTTCAAAAGCCCCGAGGTGCCGCCGGAGGCCGCGGCCGCGAACACGTCGTCCTGGATGTCGATGTTCCAGGCGCCTCGGCCGACGGGAATGCCCGCCAGCGTCGCCTCGTATTGCGCCTCGAGCTTGCCCTGCGCCGCCGCGGGCTCCGCCGCCCACGCCAAAGCCAGCCCGAAAAGGCCCGCCATGACCCAGCGGCCGGCAGAGCACGGATGGCTCGCGCGCAGCTCCGTTGAGCACAGGCCGGGCGCAAGATGAGGCGTTGTGAGCACGAAACAATCCAATCGGGGCGCGAACGGTTGTTACTTAAGCCAAAAACCGCGCCAAGCAATGCGTCCGGGCCACTCCGCGTCCGGAACTCCACTGCACTCTTCGGGCGCGAATACGCCCTTTATGTGATGGTAAGGCGCGATAATCATTGCCGTTTTGGTGATAGGGGCGGGTCAGAAGCGCGCACCCCTCTCCTCCCATTCCCCTGTCATGCCCCGGCTTGACCGGGGCATCCAGTACGCCGCGGCCCCTCTGGTAAGCCGTGCCGTCTCGGCGTACTGGATCGCCCGCCTTCGCGGGCGATGACACCGCTTTATGCCGCTTGAGATCCCGGTTTCGCGCTCTCGTGCGCCCCGGGACGACGGGCCAAAAACGGCCCGTCGCCTTGACGTCCCGCCGCTTCCCCCCTATACGTCCGCCCGCTCCCTGCAAGGACAGAGAATTTGCCCGTGGCGCCCCGAATGGCGGCCGCACATCGTTGGGAAAGATTGAGGATTTTGCCATGTCTCGCCGCTGCGAATTGACGGCCAAGGGCCCCCAGGTCGGCCACACGGTCAGCCACTCCAACATCAAGACCAAGCGCCGCTTCCTGCCGAACCTGGTCAACGTGACCTTCATCAGCGAAGCGCTGGGCCGCAACGTGCGCCTGCGCGTCTCCACCAACGCGATCAAGAGCGTCGACCACAATGGCGGCCTCGATCCCTTCCTGCTCAAGGCCAAGGCGGCCGTGCTGTCGCCCCGCGCCCTCGAACTGAAGCGCGCCATCCAGAAGAAGGTCGGCCCGACTCCCGCGCCGGAGAAGAAGGCGAGCTGAGAGTTTTCGGATTGGGCGAGGGCTTGCGCCGGGTGGCGTAGGTTTAGCCGGGTCAAGTTTTGCGTGACGGCCGGATCGGAAGATTCGGCCGTTTTTGTTTGATCGAGCGGGCGAGTAGTTACAGAGCCCCTCAATCAGCTTGCGAGGGATCATAAACTCTCGTTGAGACGTTCGACGGTATTGGCGGTGCAGGACTCATTGCTCAAAGCAATCGTGAAGTAGATGATACCCGTCGGCAGCGACGAATGCATAAACGACCTTTAACTTATACAGTCCCTAAAGACCTCGCTGCGCTGGCAAAAGCACTCGCGGATTGGGGATCGTCCGCATGTGGTAGTACGATCTACGTCTACGGCAGCCGTGTTCGCGGCGATCACAAGGCTACCAGCGACATTGATATTTGCGTCGAATTTACCAATCCGCAGTCAGCCGACGTACAGTGGTGGACGCAGAATAACTCTGAGGACTTCACGACCATAAACAATCAGCTTTGCGCTCCCATTGAGATACTCGAACGTAACTCACCAATTCGATCAATCGTCATTAGTGCTGAGATTGTCTATCAAGACCGGAACGTCCGATGCGTATGGCTGCCTCCTAAGCCTTAATCTTATCCCGCAGGAATGCTACCGCATCTCGCGCCTCGAAATACAGCGCGTGAGTTTCGAGGCCTTTCAGACCTCCCTCTAGCCCAAGCGGATTGGTGATAAGCAACGCGTCGGGGTTCTTCGCCCTAGCCTTTTCAACCCACCGACGCTGCCCATGCTTGAAATGCTGCGCCACTTCCTCAACGAGCATGAATGCCAACGATTCCCCTCGCCATTGCTTCGCTAATATTCTGGGCTCGTTTGGGAAAGCCGCGCGATCGACAGCATGGTAGATAGCCAAGCATGCCAAATACGCGTGCCGAACCGAACCGCCGTTTCTTCCGAAATCCGCAAAAGTCGGCTCGACGATCAACTCCATGTACTCAGCGAGCTCGTTCACAAACGTCACTCTCAAGTTTCGCATTGCCCAAATGTTGCTTCGCGTAACCTGGACTTAGTCGAGCAGGGTCTCGCGTTGCTGCCGGATCGAAGTATTCGGCCGTCTCACTCTTGAGCCGCGGTCACTGCTCGAACGCCTCCACCTTTCCGGGCCGCACTTTCAAAGCGGATCGACATCCGGCAACCCTCTATATCCAAAGAACTGCCGCGCCAACTTCGTTCGCGAAATCATCGACCGACCGTCGCCAATCGATTGCGAGCTAGCTCCAGCAGGCACATCGACAGACTGCCCAACATCTATCTTTGACTCGATATTGGGAAATTGACTTGTTCTTTTCGCCGACGCGAAATATTGGCTCTCAACCTTGGCTCGATTTACGAACGCGCCCCTCAATCGAGAGATACTTAAAGAATAGATGCGATCTTCCAAATCCTCTTCAGCAACAGCACGCTCCTCTGGAACGAGCGAGCAAAAAATCACGAACCTGATTTTATCCGCGCCGCCAACAAGATGAACGTTGCCATCGCTTTGGTAAGAAAGAGGCACACTCTTCAAACTCCCGCGGATGTCATCCGTAATCAAGATCACATGATGAGCGTCAGACGTTTTCACGCTACTCAAAGCAGACTTTGCTCGCACGATGAAGTCCGCGGCGTCAACGACGTTTCGCGACAAACAATTCACCGCAAGCAAGTAGCTTTTGAGAGAGCCACGTTCTCCATCAAGAGCGAGCGCGTTAAGATCACCAATAACGGACTCTTGCGATCTTAGTAAAGATCCTGCAAGCAACCTCTGAGATCGGGCGGTCGAAACCAATGCACTTTCGACCTCATTGAGCTCGGGAGCGCTCATAGTGGACTGCAAAGAACAAAATCTGCGCGTTGCAAAAAGCGCGGCCGCAAGATAGCGCCAGCCGGCGACCCGTTCAAAGAACCGCTGCCCCCCAAATTCTACGAAATCGCTTAGGCTAAAAAACCCGCTCCGGAGAGAGGAAGGCACTACAGCTTTTACTCTTGCTTCGGGCTCCTCAAGAAACTGACTATAAGCTTCGACTATCTCATCGTGCCCACAGCTATAACAGTGACCGGCCATATAGTGAGAGCGAGCCGCAGCAACCATCTTCGCGCTCCTAGAGTTTGCATAATAATCGCAATATACTTCCAAGCTCGACCGCAGCGGAAAAGCGAGTGGGGCAAGCAAAGCGCTCCTCCTTTGCTCATAGGATGCAGGGCTTGCACTCGCTACGAATTGTAGAATTCCTGCGATAGGCTTGGGAAGCTTCTTCAGTTCAAAGGCGTTAATCATTTCTGCCTCACTGCTTCGACACATCTTGAGAGAGGCGCGTCAGAGCTTGAGCTTCAATATCTGTAATCAGAGAGCAATTGATTTCAGCAAGATCGACAAGAAAGTCGTTCAAACGTTTTGTTGCAATCAAGGGCCGATTGGTTCGCCTTAAATTAGCGCGCTGGATCAGCCCAAACACCTCAGCGGCTTGCACGATGCTTTGAAGTCTTGAATTCGCCTTCGCCAAATCGGCAGGGGACTCTACCGAGCTTATTGCGAGGCTATAGGCTGTAAGGGAAGCACCATTAAAACGACGCTGCAGGCCCGCGCTCTCGAGTTGCTCATTGGACACGAAGTCAGATTCTCGCCAAATCACAAGAAGAGCCGAATACGAGTCCTGATCGATCAATACCCTCTTATGCTTCCTCAGCGCCTTCTCATCGACATGAACTAACGGAAAAGGAAAAACCTTCTTTTTGAGTAGATCCTCGTAACTTGCCAAAAAATTGAAAACGGCGGAATGAGTGCGAAGCGCTGCCGTATTCCGGCGAAGAGCCTCGTCGGCGCTCACGAAAAGGTCTCGTAGTTCGAAAGAAGGGCGGCTTGGCATCGCTGACGGTATCCCCGACATCTGCTCGGGTTCAAAGCGTACGGCGGCGCTAATGCTAGGTCCATTTGCGAAATCTTTTTTCAAAAAGCGATATCAAAATCCATTATGAGATTTTCACAATCGATCTACTTAGGCAATCTGATTGCGCGCGCTGTGTAATGCAATCAATAGAACGAGCGCATTAGCGATTTAGTGAAAAATACAACAAACTCAAAACGTTATAGAACCCACCCGCTCAACAAAATTGGAGCGGATAATGTACTGGTTCATCGCTGGCTGCTACGCTTGCATCCTCTGCGCTTACCTAGTGATGGCATTGCACCATCACTAGCTGGGCGGCGACGCGCCCTACGCGAGACGGTCAATCGCCGCGCACATTGTGTTGACATTTGTTAACACATCCGCTATCTTCAGGTCACCCCATGGCTGATCGGCCCAGGCACCCACACAAGGAGATCGAGGCCGTCGTCGCGCACGCCGAGTCGATCGGATGGCGGTGGCGCAAGATGGGGCATTGGGGGCGGCTGTTCTGCGCGCATGCCGGACGTGACGGCTGCCAGGTTGGCGTGAACGGTACGCCGAAGAACCCGGAAGACCACGCCCGGCAGGTGATGCGGGCGATCGGCCGCTGCCCGCACAGAAAGGAGGAAGACACGTGAAGAAATTCGAATTCAGCATCATCGCGTCCGGCCTCGATCCTGCGGCGGAGGATTTCGAGCAGCGCTTCTACGATGCCGGCTGCGACGATGCGGCGATCGCCTTCCAGAAAGGTCACATCATCGTCGACTTCACCCGGGAGGCGAAATCAGTCAGCGAAGCCATCGTCACGGCGGTGCGGAACGTGCAGGCCGCCGGCGCCCACGTCGATCGCGTCGAGCCCGACCCGTTGGTCAGCCTCTCCGATATCGCCACCCGAACAGGAATGACGCGTGCGGCGATGACGCAATATTCCAAGGGACAGCGCGCCAAGGATTTTCCCGCGCCCGTCGCCCGCGTCACGTCCGACAGCCCGCTGTGGGATTGGGCGACGGTCGCAAAATGGCTGTTTCATCACGACAAGCTCAGCCGCGACGAGGCGATCGAGGCGGCCGCCGTGCGAGCGGCCAATGCGGCGATCGGATCGCGCACGGCCAAACTCGAAGAAACGTTGAAGGGAAGCCTGAAGGCCTACGAGAAGGAACTCGACCGGGCCGCGTGAGGCGCGGGATCGCTGCTCTGACCGCCTCCCCCTACCCCCGAAAATCAATGCTCCGCAGCACGATCCCCGGCGGCGTGCCCTCGAACTCCGTCGCCTGATATTTGCGTCCGGTGCAGGCTTCGATGCGTTCGCGCAGGCGGGTGAACTGCTCTTCGCGCTCGCTCGGCCGGGCGCGCGGGCCGCGCTCGAGGTCGTCCATGGCGGAGGTCGAGATCGCGCAGGCGATCTCCTTTGCGCCGTCCTGCATGGAGAACTGGACGATGCCGCGGTCCTGGTCGTGGGCGATGAAGCGGCTGCTGGTGAGTGTCATGGGGTACTCCTTTGGCGTCCGCGCGTCGTGCCGGGCTTGCGCAATTGCGCTCGGGGGCGTCGGTCGGCGTGATCGAAGCAGGCTGTGGCACAAGGGTGCACAACAACTGGCTTCGGTGGTTATGGGTCCTGGCTTTCGCCAGGACGACGGGTGTGTCTGCGAGCGTTGCGCGATGGCGCCACGAGTGGGCCCAGCTTCAGCCCTCGCCTTCAGCCGTCGCCGTTGAGTCTTGCGAAATCGTCGAACAGCGCGGCGACCAGCGCGCGATGGCGGGTGTCCTCGGCGGGCAGGCTCGCGGCATAGAGGTTGAGCAGATGGCGGGCCTTCACGGCGGCCTCAGGCCAGGACGTGGCGGGCACCGACATCATGCGGTTTTCGAGTTCGGCCTCGCGCTCGCGCAGCTCCCTGACCTGGGCCTCGACATCGGCCAGCGCGCGGCGCAGATCGGTTGCCTTCTGGGCGGCCATGCCGCGGTGGCTGTCGAGATCGACCGGGATGTCAGTCATGTCAGGCACTCGCATCGATACGTTGGGCATCCGCAAGGTCGACCGAGCCGATCGAGAGCATCTCCGTCGCACCGCGCACGCCTTCGGAGGGCACCGTGATCATGGTGGCGACGCGGCGATAGGACGCGAAGGACAGACCCTCGATCATCTCCTCGTCGGTGACGACCTCATAGGCGCCGGCCGGCAATTCGCGCGCGAGGCCGCGGATGTGGAATGGATGCTTGAAGGTGATGGTCTCTCGCCGCGAGCGGATGGTCATGCGCGCCTGCCTTTCGCAAAGAAGGAGCCCCAACCGACGCCAGCTATCGCTGACCATGCGCTCGTTGCGCGGCAATAGCCAGCTTTATGTCAGCGCGGGCCGGGACTTAAGCGGCAAGCGAGACACTCGCGCGCGGCGTTTTAGTCCTCGCCATCGGCAGGGCGCGGGCGTACGCTCGACCACGTCAGCGCAGCTCACGCAATTGCCGCGCGTCGAGTTGCGCTGCATCTTTCGCGCCTCGTGTGCGCAGCGGCGATCTTTCAATGGCTCGGGCGGATGTATCTCGTAACCCGCCGGCGACCATTGCAGCGCCCATTTCACGCGGACGAACTCGAAACCCAGGAGGAGACGAAATCATGGCCAAGGGACAGCAACGCAGCAACCGCGAGACCAAGAAGCCGAAAAAGGACAAGATCAAGACCAGCGCCGCAGCGCCCAGCCGCAAGGATGCGGCGTGGCAGCCGGAGATCGGGCAGAAGAAGAAGTAGCGGGGCGGCAACGCCGACCGCGAATGAGGTGCGCCCCCTCTCCCGCTTGCGGGGGAGGGTTGGGGTGGGGGTGTCTCCGCAAGCGAGAACCCCCAAGAGGAGAGAGCCCTCACCCGCCGCGCGCGGGACGATGCTTCGCATCGCCCGAGGCGCGTCGACCTCTCCCGCAGGCGGGAGAGGTGCAGCGGAGTCCGCGGCCCAATCACCCCAAAAACACTGGCGCCGCGCGGGATTCACCACCATCTCCTTCTCCCGCCGTTTTCCGCTATACTCGCCCGGGTAGCATCAGCGGGAGGGGAGTACCGTGGAGCACGAGCGCAGCGCCGACCACACATCCGAGCCGAAGAATCTCGTCATCTGCTGTGACGGCACCGGCAACGAGATTTCCGAAAATATCTCCAACGTCCTGAAGCTGTATCGCTGCCTGCGCAAGACCGACAAGACGAAGCCGCGGCAGATGGTGTTCTACGATCCCGGGGTCGGCACCGTGACGGAGCCGTCGACGTGGCACCGCTGGAAAGCCAACGTCAACCTGGTGCTGGGGCTCGCCACCGGCTACGGGCTCGATGACAACGTGCTCTCGGCCTATTGCTTCCTGGTCCAGCATTACGCGCCGGGCGACAGGATCTACCTGTTCGGTTTTTCGCGCGGTGCCTACACGGTCCGCGTGCTGGCGGGGCTGATCCACAAGATCGGCCTGATCTCGCCGGAGCAGGCCAACCTCGCAGGCTCCGGCCTCGTCGCCTACAAGCAATATTCCGGCACCGGGCGCGGCAACGACATCGAGGACCTCAAGGACATCGCCGTCGACGAACAGGGGCCGCTGCCGAAAGACCAGTTCGACCTCGCCGCGCAGTTCGCGCGCATCACCTCGACGCGCTGGCCGACCATCCACTTCATCGGCGTCTGGGACACGGTGGCGAGCGTGATCGTGCCGCGGCGCGACGTCTTCTTCCTCGTCTTCAGCCTGGAGGAGCTCGCCTTCACGCTGCGCAATCCGAGCGTCAACATCTTCCGGCAGGCGATCGCCATCGACGAGCAGCGCCGCATGTTCCGCCTCAAGGCGTATGAGGAGCCGCAGGAGTACTGGCGCCACCGCTACGTGCCCGACGAGAAGAAGGAGCCGCAGGACATCCTGCAGGTGTGGTTCGCCGGCGTGCATTGCGACGTCGGCGGCGGCTATCCGGAAGCCGAGAGCGGCGAGTCCAAATATCCGCTGCTCTGGATGATCGAGGAGGCGGCCAAGGCCGGGCTGAACTTCAACCCGCGCACGGTGAACCAGCTCGCCTGGGGCATCCAGCGCAAGAACTCGCCGTTCCAATACGTGCCGCCTGAATACACCGGCAAGACGGGCGAGCTGCATGATTCGATGACGGCGCCCTGGCGCGTGCTGGAGTATCTGCCGAAGCGCGCGACCTACAAGGAATGGCCGGAGCGGAAGGTGTTTATGGGGCTTTACATCCCCGATTGCGAACCGCGCCCCATTCCCGAAGGCGCGCATGTGCACGAGAGCGTGGTGAAGCGGATGGCGGTGGAGCCGGACTATCGGCCGGTGAATTTGCCGAAGGATTATGTGACGGTGCCGATGCCGGTGCCGCCGGGTGTGGGCTCTGGAGGCGAGGCGGGGGAGATCGTGGCGGGGTGAGGTGGTTGCGCGGCGGACCATGATGGGGAGCTGGCCGGCGCTCCACCAAAGCCGTGGGGGGGGGGGGGGGCCCGCCCCCCGGGGGGGGGGGGCCCCCCCCCCCCCGGCCCCCCCAAATGATTTAAATTAATGGGCCCGCCGGGGGGGGGGGCCCCCCCCCGGCCCCCCCACCGGGGCGGGACCGCGGGGGGGGGGGCGGGGGGGGGGGGGGGCGGGCCCCCCCACCCCCCCCGCGGGCGGCGCGCCCCCCCCCCCCCCCCACGGCGGAATACAGCCAACCCACCCGGCTACCGCCAATATTCATTAAAATTATCGGCCCCGCTTTAGCCGGATCGAATCACCTCTCGTTCATCATGGTCTCCCAGACCACCCGCGCCATCCGCGGAAATTGGAGGAGAGTGCCAATGCATCCGCGACGACATGCCCGCGTCAAGCCCGCGGGCCTCGTGTCCCGCCAGGCCAAGATCATCACCGACCCGCGCGCGCCGGTGATCCCCTGCACGCTGATCGACTATTCGCCCGGAGGGGCCTGCGTCGATCTCGGCGGCCAGGTGAAGATTCCCGATCGCTTCGAGCTGCTGCATGTGAACACCAAAAAGCGCTGCCGCGTGGCGTGGAAGCGCGGCACGAAGGTGGGCGTGGTGTTTTAGAGGCGAGGCACGCTGGCGCGGCCTCCTAAGTTGTGGGGGGGGGGGGGGGGGGGGGGGCCGCGCGGGGGGGGGGGGGGCGCCGCCCCCCCCCCCCGCCGCCGGCCCCCCCCCCGGGGGGGCCCCCCCCCCCCCCCCCCCCACGGCGGAGATTGTCGCGGCGCGATCTCTCCCAACACAACAAATTCCCTACTTCCGCATCCGCGCCTTCGCCCCCGCGACGATCTGCATCGCGACGCCGGCGATCCAGCCGAACAGGGCGAACCAGCTCCAGGCGATATGCGGCTCGAGGCGAAGCACGATGATGGCGACGGAGGCGAGCGCGGTGAGCGTGGCGCAGAGCGTGCCGGCGGAGCTCAACAGCTCCGCGGCGTCGATGTCGCCATGGGCCTCGTCGAAGGGCAGCTGCGGCGTGTCGATGCCGAGATAGAAGCCGACGAAGCCCAGCACCATCATCAGCAGCAGGAAGCCCTCGGTGGTGAGCGCGGGTATCGCGGATCCCACGTAAGCGCCGACGAACAGCCCGCACGCGGCGCCCGCCATCGCAAGCCCCACGCGCTCGATGACGTGGGCAGCCTTTCGAATACGAAACCGCATGGCGGGCCTCCGCGAGGCGTTGAACGCACGCGAGGTTAAGCCAGATTTGGCGGAGGTGGAAGGTGAGAGGCGTTACGGATGCGTGAGGGGTGTTGCCTCCCTCTCCCCGTTCTTACGGGGAGAGGGTTGGGGTGAGGGGCCTCTCTCCGCATGTGAGATCATCGCCGCACCTGTACCCCCTCACCCGCATCCCATCGTCGATGGGATGCGACCTCTCCCCGCAAGCGGGGCGAGGTAAAGAACTCACCGCGCCCCGAACGTGGTCTTGCCGAACAGCGCCTTCTGCGTCGAGGGCTGCGAGCGCCAATATTGCGGCGGGGCTTCGACCTCGCCGCCGACGTCCGCTGCGGCGTGCCAGGCCCAACGCGGGTCGTAGAGCATGCCGCGGGCGAGCGCGACCATGTCGGCCTTGCCGGATGCGACGATGTCTTCGGCCTGCTTCGGCTCGGTGATCAGGCCGACGGCGATGGTGGGCAAACCCGTCTCGCGCTTGATGGCCTCGGCAAACTGCACCTGATAGCCGGGGCCGAGTGCGATCTTTTGCAGCGGCGAGACGCCGCCGGAGGAGGCATCGATCCAGTCGACGCCGCGCGCCTTCAGCGCCTTGGCGAACTCAATCGTCTGCGCCAGATCCCAGCCGCCCTCGACCCAGTCGGTCGACGACACCCGCATGCCGACCGGCTTGTCGTGCGGGAACACGGCGCGGACCGCGTCGTAGACCTCCAGAGGGAAGCGCATGCGGTTCTCGAGCGAGCCGCCATATTCGTCGGTGCGCCTGTTCGAGATCGGCGACAGGAACTGATGCAGGAGATAGCCGTGCGCGCCGTGCAGCTCGATCGCGTCGATGCCGATGCGATCGGCGCGTCTGGCAGCATCGACGAAGGCATCGCGGATGCGCTTGAGGCCTGCGGCGTCGAGCGCCAGCGGCGCGGCCTCGCCCTCCTTGTGCGGCAGCGCGGACGGCGCCACGGTCTGCCAGCCGCCCGCGTCCTGCGCGATCAGCTGGCCGCCGTCCCAAGGCCGCGCGCTCGAGGCTTTCCGGCCGGCATGCGCGAGCTGCATCGCGACTGCGGTCGAGGAATGTTTCCGCACCGAGGTGAGGATCTGCTTCAGCGCGGCCTCGGCGGCATCGCTGTAGAGCCCGAGGCAGCCCGGCGTGATGCGGCCGATCGCCTCGACATGGGTCGCCTCGATGCAGAACATCGCCGCGCCGGACAGGCTGAGATTGTTGATGTGGGTGAAGTGCCAGTCGGTGGGAACGCCGTCCTCGGCCGAATATTGGCACATCGGCGAGACCACGATTCGGTTCTTCAAGGTCAGGCCGCGCAGCTTGATCGGGGAAAACAGGGCGCTCATGCGGGGGAGTTCCGAAAGGGAGGGAGGG